>CAZXAO010000048.1:0-10220 GCA_964638465.1 uncultured bacterium
GCCCAACCCGATCAACGGCTGCCAGGATTTGTTCCAGGCCGAATCCTCTTTCCACGGGCCGGACCTCTTTCATGGAAATTTGCTAAATTATAGAAAGGTTTGTAGAAATTATCAAGTTTAGGGGAATGGTGGAAAAGCGCCCTGTGATTCTCACAGGCATTGCATCACCTATGCCCCACCGTGGACTCTGCTCATTGGCCCATCCTCCAGGGTATCTTGCCGACCCCCAGCCCGAGATCCGCCTCCGAAACAAAAGGGCCGAATAGACTCCAGAGCCGGGTTCCCTCCCTTGATCAATCCTTCTCGCTTTTCAAAGAACCGTGTCGTCACCCCGCCGAATAGACTCCAGAGCCGGGTTCCCTCCCTTGATGGAGATTTCCTGCTTTCTTGCGTTTGAGTTCCTGTTGGTTTCAACTCTCAGGCCGCGGTTGTATCATACTGATGCCATGAACCGCAACAAGGAACTGGCCCGGATCTTTGATCGGATGGCCGACGCCCTGGAGTTCCTGGGTGAGATTCCCTTCAAGGTGGTGGCCTACCGCAAGGCCGCCCGGGTGCTGGAAGACCTGCCTGAGGACATTGAGGAGATCTATCGTAAGGGCGGCATGGCCGCTCTCATGCGGCTCCCCGGCATCGGTGAGGGCATCGCCAAGAAGATCGCCCAGTACCTGGACGAGGGCCGCATTGACCGCTACGAAGAGGTGATGAAGCAGGTCCCTCAGGACCTGCTGGACCTGATGGAGGTACAGGGCATCGGCCCCCGCACCCTCCGCCTGGCCTACGAAAAACTGGGGGTCCGCACCAAGGCGGATTTCAAACGGGCCCTGGAGGATGGCTCCCTCGCCCGGCTGCCGGGTATGGGGCCGAAGAAGATTGAGAACATCAAACGGGGCCTGGAACTCTACGAACGCATGGCCCAGCGGATCCCCCTCGGGGCCGCCTATCCCTTAGTCCAGGGGATCGTGGAAGCCCTGAAGGATCTGCCCGAGGTGCTCCAGATCTCTCCGGCCGGCTCCTTCCGTCGGATGAAGGAAACCGTGGGTGACCTGGACCTGCTGGTGGCTGCCCGGCCGGAACACGGCCACCGCATCATCCAGCAGTTCGTTTCCCTGCCCCAGGTCACCCGGGTCCTGGCCGCAGGGGACACCAAGGGCTCGGCCATCTTTCAGGATCGGTACCAGGTGGACCTGCGGGTGGTCCCCCCGGACGCCTACGGGGCGGCGCTGCAGTACTTCACCGGGTCCAAGGCCCACAATGTGCACCTCCGGGGGATCGCCCGCAGCATGGGGCTCAAGATCTCGGAGTACGGGGTGTTCCGCGGCCCCGAGAAGATCGCCGGGGAAACCGAGGAGAGCGTGTACCAGGCCGTGGGTCTGGTGTGGATCCCTCCGGAACTCCGGGAGGACCGGGGCGAGATTGAGGCCGCTCAGCGGAACGCTCTGCCGCGACTGGTGAACTACGACGAGATTCGGGGCGACCTCCATGTCCACTCCCGGTACTCGGACGGGACCGCCACCCTGGAGGACCTGGTCCGCTTCGGCCAGAAGATGGGTTACGAGTACATCGCTGTGTGCGATCACTCCCAGAGCGTCAAGTACGCCCGGGGCCTGGAGGTGGAACGGCTTCGCCAGAAGAACCAGGAAATTGACCGCATCAACGCCCGGCTGGAGGGATTCCGGCTGCTCAAGGGCACCGAGGTGGACATCCTGCCCGACGGCTCCCTGGACTACCCCGACGAGGTGCTGGCGGAACTGGACTTCGTGGTGGCCTCAGTGCACCAGTGGCGCAAGGACGAGGACGCCACCGAACGGATCCTCAGGGCCATGGAAAACCCCTATGTCCACGCCATTGGCCATCCCACGGGCCGCCTGATCTCCACCCGCGAGGGGTATCGGGTGGATATGGAGGCCCTCATTGAGAAGGCGCGGGAGACCGGCACCTTCCTGGAGATCAACGCCTACTACGAGCGGCTGGACCTCAACGACCTGCATGCCCGGAGGGCGGGCGAACGGGGGGTGCTGCTCTCCATCGGCACGGATGCCCACCAGGCGGGCCAGCTCTGGCAGATGCGGCTGGGTGTAGGTGTGGCCCGGCGGGCCTGGCTCGGCCCCTGGCACATTGTCAACACCCGGCCCCTGCAGGAACTCCTGACCCTGCTACAGGAGAAACGCCGCCGCCTGGGCGTTTTGTGAACCCTCGTTCCTTGCAGGCCCCGGACCGGGCACCTATAATCGGGGCATGATTCGGGCCATCGTTTTTGATCTGGACAACACCCTGGTGGATTTCATGCGGATGAAGGAGGCGGGGGTGGAGGCCGCCGCCGAGGCCATGATTGACGCCGGCCTCAAGATGCCCAAGGGGGAAGTGGTCCAGAAGATCTACGAGATCTACGACGAGGTGGGCATTGAGGATCAGCGGATCTTCAACCGTTTCCTGCAGCGGATCCTGGGCTACGAGGATCCCCGGATGCTGGCCGCCGCAATTGTGGCATACCGGCGGGCCAAGGACGCCGCCCTGGTGCTCTATCCCCATGTCCGGTACACCCTGATGGAGCTCCTGAAACGCGGGTACCGGCTGGCCGTGGTGTCCGACGCTCCCCGACTCCAGGCCTGGACCCGCCTGGTGCAGGTGGGTCTCCACGACTTCTTTGAGGTGGTGGTGACCTTTGAGGACACGGGCGAACGCAAGCCCTCGCCCAAACCCTTCCGGGTGACCCTGGAACGCCTGGGCGTTGCTCCACAGGAGGCCATGATGGTGGGCGACTGGCCGGAACGGGACATCACCGGCGCCGCCCACCTGGGCATGGTCACGGTGTTCGCCCGCTACGGCGACACCTTTGGCACCGTCAACTCGGGCGCCGACTACGAGATCAACGACATCATCGAACTCCTGGAGATCCTGGACCACTTGCGGGCCAAGGAGCCACCCCGTGAAAACTGCTGAACTCGCCCAGATCCTGGGCGCCCGCCTGGAGGGCGACCCCCACCGCGAGATCCAGGGCGTGGCATTGCCCCAGGAAGGGGGAGCCGACCGGCTGGTGTTCCTCCTGGACCCCAAAAGACCCCTGAAGACCCCGGTGGGTGCCGTGGTGGCCCGGGAACCCCTCCCCGTGGAGGGCGTGGGTGCCTGGCTCCTGGTACCCGACCCCCGGGCGGCCATGGTGCCGGTCCTGGCCCGATTCCGGAAACCGGAATGGCACCAGGAGGGCATCCATCCGCAGGCCCGGGTGTCCCCGGAGGCCCACCTGGCTGAGGGGGTGAGCGTGGGTGCCTTTGCCGTGGTGGAGGCCGGGGCCCGGATCGGACAGAGGACCCGGATCGGACCCGGGGTATTCGTGGGCCCGGAGGTGGAGATCGGTGAAGATTGCGTGATCTATCCCGGCGTGTACCTGGGCCGCGGCACCCGTATTGGCCACCGGGTCCGCATTGAGCCCGGGGCCGTGATCGGCCGCGAGGGCTTCGGCTTCGTCCAGGTGGAGGGTCGCTTCGTTCGGATCCCCCAGGTGGGCCGGGTGGTCATTGAGGACGACTGCGAGATCGGCGCCAACACCTGCATTGATCGGGCCACCATCGGCGAAACCCGCATCGGCCGGGGCACCAAGGTGGACAACCTGGTCCAGATCGGCCACAATGTGGTCATCGGCCCGAACACGGTGATCGCCGGCCAGACCGGCATCGCCGGCAGTGTCGTCGTGGGAGAAGGCGTGCTCATGGGGGGGCAGGTGGGCATCGCTGACCATGTCCGGATCGGCGACCGGGCCATTCTGACGGCCAAGGCCGGCATCATCTCGGATGTACCCGACGGCGCCGTATACTCCGGCCCCTACGCCCGGGACCGGGGGCTTTTCCTGCGGGCCATGAGTCTGTTCTTTAAACTTCCAGACCTGGCCCGGCGGCTCCGGGCCCTGGAGCGCGAGATCCAGCGACGGAAACGCAATGAAGGCACACACCCTGAGTAGACCCCTGGAATTCCGGGGGAAGGGCGTCCATTCAGGCCAGGAGGTCCGGGTGATCCTGGAGCCCCGGACCGATCAGGTGGGATTCCTTCTGGTTCACGAGCCCTCGGGGCAGCAGTTTGAGGCCACGCCCCAGCAGGTGGTCCATACCCGTGCGTACACGGGAGTCGGCACCCCGGAGGTCCACATCAAGGTGGCAGAGCATGTGCTCTCGGCCCTCTTCGGCATGGGTTTTGACGCGGCAGTGCTCCGCTTCAGCCACGACGAACCTCCCTTCTACGACGGCAGTGCCCTGGAGTACGCCCGGGCCCTGGCCGGGGTGCCCCGGCACCCCCTGGACCTGGAGATCCCCGAGTTCCAGCCCCCGGACCCCCTGGAACTCGTTGAGGGCGAGGCCTGGGGCCAGGTGGTTGCCGCCAACGACTGGCAGGTGCACTACACCGTGGACTACCGCGGGGGTCAGGTGCAGGCCGCAGGTCGCTTTGCCCTGACACCGGAAATCTACCTGAAGGAAATTGCCCCGGCCCGTACCTTCCTGTTTGAAGACGAGGTGGAAGCCCTGCACGCCCGCGGCCTTGCCCGGGGAGGGACCCTGGAGAACGCCCTGGTCTTCCGGGCGGACGGCACGGTGCTCAACCCCGAGGGCCTGCGGTTTCCGAACGAGCCTGCCCGGCACAAGATCCTGGACCTGGTGGGCGACCTGGCCCTGGCCCGCCGTCGTCCCCGGGCCCGTTTCGTCCTCTGGAAGGGGGGCCACACGCTTCATGTGGCCCTGGCGCGCCGCATCGCAGCCTTCACCCCGGAGTTTGACATCCGCGAGATCCTCCGCTACATGCCCCACCGCTACCCCTTCCTGCTGGTGGACCGGGTGCTCTACCTGGAGGACACCTGGATCCAGGCGGTCAAGAATGTCACGGTGAACGAGCCCTTCTTCCCCGGCCACTTCCCGGACAACCCCATCCTGCCCGGTGTCCTGATTGTGGAGGCCCTGGCCCAGGCCGGAGGGTTCCTGCTGCTGAGCCGGGTGCCCGACCGGCAGGGGAAACTCCTGGTGTTCTCGGGGCTGGACCGGGTGCGGTTCCGCCGGGTGGTACGGCCGGGCGACCGGCTCCTCCTGGAAGGCGAGCTCCTGCGGTTCGGCGGCAAACTGGCCAAGCTACGGGCCGTGGCCCGGGTGGCGGGCCAGGTGGTGGCCGAAGGGGAGTTCCTGGCGACCGTGGTGGACGCATGAGCACTCGGATCCATCCTACGGCCGTGGTTCACCCGAACGCCGAGATCGGGGAGGAGGTGGAGATCGGCCCCTATGCGGTGATCGGACCGGAGGTCCGCATCGGTGAGGGTACAGTGATCCAGAGTCATGTCCGCATTGAGGGTCGGGTCACCATTGGCGCACACAACTTCATTGCCCACGCAGCGGCCATCGGGATGCCTCCCCAGGATCTTACTTACCAGGGAGAGGCCACCGAGGTGGTCATCGGCGACCACAATCAGATCCGCGAGTTCGTCACGATCCACCGGGCCACGGGTGAGGGCCAGCGAACGGAGATCGGGGACCACAACTTTCTGATGGCCTATGCCCATGTGGCCCACAACTGCCGGGTGGGCTCCCATGTGATCCTGGTGAACAACGCCCAGCTGGCGGGCCATGTGGTGGTGGAGGACTACGCCTTCGTGTCTGGCCTGGTGGGCGTCCACCAGTTCACCCGCATCGGGGCCCACAGCATGGTGGGAGGGATGAGCCGTATCAACCAGGATGTGCCGCCCTTCATGCTGGTGGAGGGGAATCCGCCCCGGGTCTACGGGCCCAACCTGGTGGGGCTCCGTCGTCGTGGTTTTTCCCGGGAGGTGATCCAGGCCCTGAAGGAGGCCTATCGTCTGATCTGGCGAACGCCCGGGCTTACCACCGAGGAGGCTCTGCAGCGGCTTACAGCGTCCTTCGGGGCCCTGGCGGAGATCCAGCACCTGGTGCACTTCTTCCGCACGAGTCGGCGGGGCGTGATCAAGCGCGCGGGAGGCAAACGATGATCCGCACCGGTGTGGTGGGGGTGGGCCACCTGGGTTCCGTGCACGCCCGGATCCTGGCCACCCTGCCGGGATCCCGGCTGGTGGGGGTCTACGACATCCGTCCCGAGCGGGCCCGGGCCGTGGCCCAGGAGTGGCAGGTGCAGGCCTTCCCCTCGCTGGAGGCCCTGCTGGAGACCACCGAGGCCGTGAGCGTGGTCACACCCACGGAAACCCATTACGCCATCGCCCACCGGGTGCTGGAGACCGGCCGGCACCTGTTCCTGGAGAAGCCCATGACCCGCACCGTGGAAGAGGCCCGGCGGCTGGTGGATCTGGCACGACAGCAGGGGGTGAAGTTCCAGGTGGGCCATGTGGAACGCTTCAATCCGGCGGTCCTGGCCGTCCGGGACTGGATCCGGAACCCTCGCTTCATTGAAAGCCATCGGCTCACCCTGTTTCCCGGCCGGGGAACGGATGTGGATGTGGTGCTGGACCTGATGATCCACGATCTGGACCTGGTGCTCCACTTCGTGGGTCCCCAGGAGATTGAGTTTCTGGATGCGGTGGGGGTGCCCGTGCTCACGGACAAACTGGACATCGCCAACGCCCGGATCCGGTTCCGGAACGGGTGCACGGTGAACCTGACGGCCTCCCGGGTGTACTCGGCCCACCTGAGGAAGTTCCGGATCTTCCAGCGGGACACCTACATCTCCCTGGATACCCGGAAAAAGGAGGTGGAGGTGTACCTGCTGCGGGACGGCACGGTCCTGCCCTACTTTCCCGAGGTGGACCGTTCCCGGGAGCCCCTGGCCCTGGAGCTCCAGGCCTTTCTGGAGGCCATTCAGAGGAACCAGGACCCGCCGGTGACGGGCGAGGAGGGCCTCCGGGCCCTGGCCCTGGCCCACCGGATCCTGGAGACCATCCACGAGAACCTCCGGCGCTATGAGATCTGAGCGGCGCGTTCGCTGGGGCCAGCGGCTGTTCCGTCTCCGGAGCTATGCCGGGGTGCCCCTGGTGCTCCTGGCCCTTCTCTTTGGCCACGCCGATGCCAGGGCGTGGATCACGGGCCTGGGTCTGATCCTGGTGGGCGAACTGCTGCGGCTGGTTTCCGTGGCCTTCACCGGCCCCACCACCCGATCGCGTCGGATCCAGGCTCCGCAACTGGTCACCCGGGGACCCTACCGGTACACCCGGAATCCCATCTACCTGGGCAACTTCTTCCTGGGGGCCGGCTTTCTGATGGTCCTGGCAGGTCCTGTCCTGGGGCTCTGGATCCTGTACGGGGTGCTCTTCTGGCTGGAGTACCTGCTCATCGTGGAGGCCGAGGAGGCCTACCTGGCGGACCGGTTCGGGGAGGCGTACCAGCGGTATCGCCAGGAGACTCCCCGTTTCGTGCCGATGCCCGGCCGCCGGAGCCGCCAACCCCAGGGCCCGGCTCCCGACTGGCGGGGCGCCCTCCGCTCGGAGACCAGCACCCTGCTCCTGATCCTGGGGATCCTGGCCCTGGCGGCCCTCAAGGCCCTCGTGCGGTCCTCCTGAGGTTCAGGTCTGCGGGTCGCCGCCGGCCCCCGGGCCCGGTTTCAGCCTGCGTCCCCTCCTGCCTTCAGGTGTTTCAGCAGGAACTCGGCGGTCAGGCGGAAGGCGCGTACCTGGTTCATGCGTTTGGTGAACCCGTGCCCTTCGTCTTCAAACACCACATACTCCACGGGCACGCCGCGCTTCCGCAGGGCCTCCACCATCTGGTCGGATTCCGCCTTGACCACGCGGGGATCGTTGGCGCCCTGGATCACGAGCAGCGGGGCCCGCAGGTTCTCCACATAGGTGATGGGCGACCGTTCCAGGAGCATCTCCCGATCCTTGTCCGGGTCTCCCAGGAGTTGTTCCATATAGGGTTTCCAGTGTTCGGGCACGCTCCGGGCGAAGGTCACGAGGTTGGAGGGCCCCACGATGTCCACGCCGCAGCAGAAGTATTCGGGCAGGCGGGTCAGGGCGGAGAGGGTAAGGAAGCCCCCGTAGCTGCCCCCGAAGATGCCGATTCTTCCAGGGTCCACCCAGGACTGCTGGCGAAGCCACCGGACGCCCTCTTCCACATCCCGCAGTTCCTTGCCGCCCCAGTCGCGCCACACCTGCCGCATGAAGCTCTTGCCGAAGCCCGTGGATCCCCGGTAGTTGGGGGCGAAGACGGCCACCCCGTGCTGGAGCAGGTACTGGTACAGGGACATATACCAGGGTCGCTCCTGGAAATTGGGGCCGCCGTGCACCGAGACCACCACGGGCGTGGGGCCGGAGGTGCCCCGGGGCCGATAGAGCCAGGCCTGAATGGGCAGGCCGTCAAAGGACCGGTAGGTGATGGATTCCGGTTCCACCAGGTCGTCCTCGGAAAGGTCGGTGTAAAAGCCGCCGGCCACCTTGCGGTACCGGCCGGTCCGCAGGTTCATCCGGAACAGATGGGAAGGGTACCGGGCGCCGTTGAGCACGAAGTAGAGGGCATCGCCCTGGAAGTCCAGGCTCCGGAACTGGCCCAGGGGCAGGCGGAAACGGTGGGACCGTCGGGCCCCTTCGCGGCGGCGGTACAGTACCTCGGTGCCCCCTTCGTTCTCCAGCCAGTACAGGGCGTTCCCGTGGTACCACACCCACTCCACATCGTGGTTCCGGCGGACCACCGGGGTCATCTCCCGGCGTTCCAGGTCAAAGTAGCCGAGCCAGGTGAACTCGTGGTCCCGGTTGGTGAGGACATAGAACCCCCGGCCGGAGGGATGCCAGGCCGTGGGCATCATGCTCACCCCGGGTTCCGGGGGGATCACCTGTTCGGCGTCGCCGGTGGTCAGGTGTACCAGGAACACATCGGAGGTTTCCATATCGTGGCTGGAGAAGGCCAGCACCCACTGGCCATCGGGCGACACCGGGCCGGTCATGAGTTGCCGTCCTACATGCAGGAGACGACGGATCTCCCGGGTTTCCAGATCCAGCACGAAGAGGTCCGGGGTGATGGGATGATCGCGGTCGGAGGCAAACACTACCCGTCGGCCGTCGGGAGTGACGGAGAGGCGATCAAAGCGATGGAAGGCCTCCGGGTTGCGGGTGAGGTCCTCGGGCCAGCGGCCGGGCTGGAGCAGGGCGATCTGGTGCTTCTCCCGGCCCTGGAAGTCGGTCATCAGCAGGATGCCGTAGGGGGTTTCCAGGCCGAACCACACGGCGTGTTCTTCGTAGAAGGTGAGGCGTTCCGGGCATCCTCCCCGGAGGGTGCGGCGCCAGAGGTTCAGCTGGCCCGAGTTGTTGGACACATAGAGCACCTCGTCGGGCCGTCCCCGGCGGATCGCCAGGTTCATCAGGCTTTCGTAGGCAAAGAACTCCTCAAAACTGCGGTGGGGCATGATGGCCTCCTTGTTAGCCTGGAGATGCCAGAATGGTAAATCCAACTTTCCACTCTGTCAAAATCGTGGGCCGATGGAGGGCTATGGGTGGAGGTGGGTACCGGCCTTCCCCTCCAGGGCCTCGTGGGCCCGTTCTATGCTGGTGATGATCACCTCCTGGCCCCCGTTCCGCAGGAAGTGGAGGGCGGCCTCTATTTTGGGGCCCATGTTGCCTGGAGGGAACTGGCCCTCGGCCAGGTACCGGGCGGCCTGGTCCACCGTCAGGTGGTCCAGGGGGCGGGCCCGGGGGGTGCCGAAGTCCAGGTACACCCGATCCACCTCGGTGAGGATGATGAGCCGACGGGCGCCGATGTCCAGGGCCAGCACGGCCGAAGCCCGGTCCTTGTCGATCACGGCGGGCACGCCCTGGTAGCCGTGGTCGTGGCGTACCACGGGGATGCCGCCTCCACCTGTGGCCACGGTGATGACGCCCTGGTGGACCAGTTCGCGGATCACCGGGGCTTCCACCACATGGCGGGGCCAGGGGGAGGGGACCACGGCGCGCCAGCCGCGGCCCGCATCCTCCCGCATGGGCAGGCCCAGCGTTTTCTGGAGTTTGCGGGCTTCCTCCTCGGTGTAGAAGTCGCCGATGGGCTTGGTGGGGTTCTGGAAGGCGGGGTCGTCGGGGTCCACCTCCACGCGGGTCACGACGGCCACGGCGTTCCGCTGGATGCCGTGCTCCAGGAACACCCGGTGGAGGGCGTTGACGATGAGGTAGCCGATCCAGCCCTGGGTGCTGGCGTTCAGGAGGTCCAGGGGATACGGAGGGTACCACTGGCGGGCCAGGACATTGCGGTGGAACTCCACGCCCACCTGGGGGCCGTTGCCGTGGGTGATGGCGATGTGGC
>CAZXAO010000049.1:0-9892 GCA_964638465.1 uncultured bacterium
CCCCCCTCCTTTTCCTTCCCCCTTAGGATAACATACAAGCGGCTTCAGCCGCGATTTTTTCATCTTGGGGCGGCCTTCGCCGCAATGGCTTGCCTTCGCCGGGGGGTAGGAAAGCGGTGCCAGGGCACCGCACTCCAAAGGGCCGGGGTCTCGCATCCAAAGAGTGTGGAGTCCGGCGGCCTGACGCCGCTTTTGGAGTGCGGCGACCGGACGCCGCTTTAGTTGGATCAAAGCGGTGCGAGCGCACCGCACTCCATAGAGACTTCCCACGGCGTGCCCCGATGCGGGGGGTTCCGCCCCGGGTCTACGGTCCGCGGTTCCCCTTCGGCGCCTCGCTCCGCCACATTGCAGGCACGGTGTAATGTCCTTACCATTAACCGGATGCAAACCCTGACACGATGGATCCCGGTTCCCCTCCTGCTGGTCCTCCTCGGGCTCCTTCCCCTGGGCGCCCCGGGTTGCCGCTGGCAGCGGGCAGCCACCCCTTCAGGATCTTCCTCCCCCCAGGACCTCCTGAACCAGGCCCACACCCTCTTTGAACAGGGCCAGTATGCCCGCGCGGCCGAGCAATACAAGCAGTTCGTGTTCCGCTACCCCACTGATCCCCGGGTGGACGAGGCCCAGTTCTACCTGGCCGAGTGCTACTTTCGTCTCAAGGACTATGACCAGGCCATCGCCGAGTACAGCTTCCTGGTGGACAACTTCCCCCGGAGTGGTCTTCGACCCCGGGCCGAACTGCGGATGGCCGAAGCCTACCTCCGCAAGGCCCCGCCCCCGGAACTGGACCAGACCGACACGGAAACCGCCCTCCGCCAGTTCCGTCGCTTCATCACCCGGTATCCGGACTCCCCGCTGGCCGACACCGCCCGTCAGCTCCTGCAGCAGGCCAAGGAAAAACTGGCCGAAAAGATGCTCATCGCCATCCGCACCTACCGTAACCTGGAGGCCTGGGCCTCGGAGCGCCTGTACATCCGGCTCCTGGAACGGGAGTACCCCCACACCACCGCCCGCTGGTGGGCCCGGTACTACCTGGCCGAGTACTACATCCAGCAGGGCCAGTCGGACAGCGCCTACACCGTGATCCACGACCTGGTGGCCCGGGAAAGGGAGTTGCCCCGGCGCCTGGTCCGAAAAACCAAGGAACTGGGGCTGAAGTACGGGCTCTGGCCCTTCCGCCGGACCCCGTCGTCCTGACCCTGAACAAGAGGAGGCCGTCGTATGCACGGGCTTTGGCTCATGGTTTTCCTGCTGGCTTCCCCGGGGCAATGGCCCCTGCAGGGCCTGCACCACATCTATACCGCCTCCACCGAGGGCCCCCGGGTCCTCTCGCTGAACCTTCTGGGGCTCAACGCCTTCCTCCACAGCCAGACGGTGCACGGCCTGAAACAGGGGAACCCGACCACCGGCACCGATTACCTCTTCACGGCCGACCTCCGCCTGGGCCTGGGCTATTCCTGGAACGCCTATCTGGAACAGGCTGTCGGCGTAACCTTCTCCGGCGATGCGGTCTACACCGACGACAATGTGTACCAGTGGATCACCGACCAGGGCGACACCCTCCCGGATCACAATGTCAACAAGGTCTCCTATGGTTTCGGCGACCTCTACCTGGCCGCCAAACTCTCCCTGCCCTACCGGGATCGGCTGTACGCTGCCCTCCTGCCAGAACTCTGGGTGCCCCTGGGCCCCCGCACCTTCCGGGATACGAGCCAGCTGGACCGCAAAAAGTACCCCTGGGTGTTCCAGGGCGGCTATTACCGCCGCTTCGCCTCCGACCGGGTGACGCCGGGGATCCGGCTGTTGGTAAGCCTCCGTCCCAACGAGCTCCTGGGTTTGCACCTGAACTTCGGTTACCGGGGAAGCCGTCTGGGCGATGAGACCGCTCTGCTCCTCTACGGTGCCGGCCTGAGTTTCAACTTCGGCCAGGTGTCCCTCTTCCTGGAGGACTATACCGAACGCCTTACCAGCGAGGCCGGCCGGGCCCGCTACGGCGACGGCTATGGCGTGGCCACCTTCGGATTCCGGAGCGGCCAATACCCCTCCGGCCAGTTCCAGATGTACGGCTTTCTGGTCCATCAGCACACGGATCTCCCCGAGACCACGGCCTCCCTCTGGCCCACCTTCAAGCCCGACTTTGGCATCGGCCTTCAGTTCGTCTTCGGCCACTCCTTTTACCATCCGCCCCCCCGGGAGGTACCTGCGGAGCCCGTGGAGGTCCCGGTGGGTTCCCTGGCCGGTGTGGTCACCGACGCCACCACCCTGGAGCCCCTGCCCGCCCGGGTGGAACTCCTGCGGACGGGCCAGGCCCTGGAGACCTATGCCGATTCCCTCTCCGGCCAGTACCGGTTTGATTCGGTGCCGGCAGGCCTCTACACCCTGCGGGCCACCCACGAGGGCTACGAACCCGTGGTCCTCTCGGTGGTCATCAAGGGCCAGGAGGAGATCGTCCGGGATCTCGCCCTGACCCCGAAGCAGGAAAAGGCTCCCGCCACCGGTGTCATCACCGGCCGGGTGTTTGACCAGAAGACCCAGGCGCCGGTGTACGCCCGCATCTCCTTCGTGGGCACGGAGCTCGCCCCCGTGTACACCGACTCGGCCACCGGCGTCTTCCGGGTGGAGGTACCCGTCGGTACCTATGCTCTGAAGGTGGAAGCCCCGGGGTACATCCCCACGGGCCGACCGGTGGTGGTCAAGCCCGACGAGCCCGTCATCCTGGACATCCCCCTCCTCAAGAAGGGCACCCACCTGGTATTCCAGAACATCTACTTCGCCCCGGGCAGCGCCCAACTGGACCCGGCCTCCTATCCCGTGCTGGACGAGATCGTCCAGCTCCTCAAGGAAAACCCCACCATGATCGTGGAGATCCAGGGCCACACCGACAACACCGGCAGCCTGGCCTTCAACATGAAACTCTCCCAGAAGCGCGCCGAGGCCGTGAAACAATACCTGGTGGAGCACGGCATTGAAGAGGACCGACTGATCGCCAAGGGATACGGCCCCAAGAAGCCCATTGCTCCCAACGACACCCCGGAGAACCGGGCCAGGAACCGCCGGGTGGAGATCGTGGTGCTGGGCGAAAAGATCCAGCCGTGATCCCCATCGTTGACCTGCACCAGGACTTCCTCTCGGCCTGGCGGCTCTTTGACCTGGATCCCTGGACCGGTGAGGATCCTTGGACCCGCCACGGCAACCTGGACCGGCTCCGCCGGACCGGCTACCGGTTGGTGGTCCAGGCCGTCTTCCCGCTGCACCGCCACTGGGGCACCTATCTGCCCGAGGATCCCCTGGCGCAGGCCCTGCGGACCATAGAGCGACTCCGGGAACTGGTGGAACAGGCCAAAGACCGTCTCCGCCTGATCACCCGCCGTGAGGACCTGGACGGCCTCCTGGAGCGCGATCAGCTGGGGATCCTCCTGGGATACGAGGGCATGTACGGCATCACCGACCGATGGGTGCTCCGGGCCCTGCACCGGCTGGGGGTCCGGGTCCTGGGCCTCACCTGGAATGTCTCCAACCTGGTGGCCACGGGCGCCTGGGATGACCGGGATCGCGGCCTCTCGGGCCTGGGCCGGGACCTGCTCCTGGAGGCCGACCGGCTGGGGTTTCTCCTGGACCTGGCCCACGCCTCCCCCCGCACCTACGAGGAGGTGCTGGCCCTCCCGCTCCAGCGACCGCCCTTCGTGTCCCATACCGGTATTCTCCCCGGAAAGCCCCAAACCCGGCGGAACATCTCCCTGGATCTGGCGCGCCGGGTGGTGCACCGGGGTGGCATCGTGGGCCTGGGGCTTGCCAAACTCTTCCTTGAGGATCCCGGGGCCACCCTGGACACCGTGGCCGATCGGGTTCGCCTGCTACTCCGCGAGATCCCCGACGGCCTGGCCTCGGGGTCCGATTTCTTTGGCTTCGGGGGTCGGGATACGATTGAGGGTCTGGAAACCGTGGAGGGGATCCGTCGGCTGGAGCAACGGCTTCTGGAACAGGGCGTGGCCCGGGAGGCGCTGGAGGCCTATCTCTGGCGAAATGCCTTCAGGTACCTGAAGGCGAACCTCCCGTAGGTTCAGAGGCCGTCTCTGGTGTGCCGCCGGCTTCGGCCTCGCGGCGTTTGGCCTCCTCGGCCAGGGCGTCAAAGTACCCCCACATCCCGCCGTCCACACCCCGGGAGATGCCCTGCATCCGCATGGCCAGCACCTCGGGCTGGTTGGCATACTCCAGGGCCACCTCGCGGGTGATCAGCCCCCGTCGCCACAGGTAATACAGCGACTGGTCAAAGGTCTGCATGCCGTAGGGCACCACGCCCTCGGCGATGGCCGTGGGGATCTCCAGGGTCTTTTCCGGATCGCGGATGAGCTCCCGGATCCGGGCGGTGACCACCATGATCTCCACGGCCGGGACCAGGCCCTGGCCGTCGGCCCGGGGCACAAGGCGCTGGGAGATCACGGCCTTGAGCACCGAGGCCAGTTGCACCCGGATCTGGTCCTGCTGGGCCGCCGGGAACACGCTGATGATCCGGTTCAGGGTTTCCTTGGCGTCCATGGTGTGCAGGGTGGAGAACACCAGGTGACCGGTTTCTGCGGCGATGAGCGCGGTGGCGATGGTTTCCAGGTCGCGCATCTCACCCACCATGATGACATTGGGGTCCTGCCGCAGGGCCTCCTTGAGTCCGGAGAGGAAGGAAAGGGTGTCTTCGCCCACCTCCCGCTGGGAGATCAGGGCCTTGTCCTCGGTGAGCACATACTCAATGGGGTCCTCAATGGTGATGATGGACACCGCCTTGTGGTGGTTGATGTAGTCCAGGAGGGCGGCCAGGGTGGTGGACTTCCCGGTGCCGGCCACGCCGGTCACCAGGATCAGGCCCCGGTCCTCCAGGGCCAGGCGGTTCAGCTGGGGGGGCAGGTTCAGTTCCTCCACACTGCGCACCCGGGGGGAGATCAGGCGGACGGCCATGGCCAGGGTTCCCATCTGGTAATAGGCGTTCACCCGGTATCGGCCGTAGTCCTCAATGGCCACCGAGAAGTCGGCCACCCGTTCCCGGCGGAGCCGGTCCTTGTGGCGGGCCCGGGCGATGGTATCAAAGGCGGTCATCAGCTGTTTCTGGGTAAGGGGTGGGTGGTCCTCCAGGGGTTGGAGCTGGCCGCTGAGGCGAAAATAGGGGGGTTTGCCTACCTTGAGATGGATATCCGAGGCCCCCCGCCGGGCGGCCTCCTTGAAAAGCTCAATGATGTCCATCCCTCAAAGGATACGCCACCCCACCCCGCCCCCTCAACGAGCCCCGGGACTGGAGCGGGAAAGATCCTCAACCCCGTTGCGGGCCAGCCTGTTGGAGTTTAAGATTGGGAGCGACCTTCTGCCCCCGTAGCTCAAGTGGACAGAGCATCGGATTTCTAATCCGAGGGTTGCAGGTTCGAGTCCTGCCGGGGGCGTTTTTTAGGCTTCCTACGCGCGGTCGCCTCCCCGAGCCCCATGGTTTTCCTTACCAGCCCGGAATGCCGAGGATCCCTCGTCCCCCAGAATCTGGGGGCTGAAGTGGGCCAGTAAGGTCCGTACCTGCTGGGCCCGCTGGCGGCGGAAGGCCTTGCGGGCCTCGGCGGCCTCCACCGCCCGTTTTTCCCCCTCGCTCAGGGGCACCAGACGCCGGGGCAGGGGCCTCGGCCTGCCCTCCCGGTCCACGGCCACAAAGGTCAGAAAACTGGAGGAGGCGAACCGGAGTTCGCCCGTCATGGGCTGCTCGGCCATCACGCGGGCGTGGATCTCCAGGGAGGTGCGGCCCGTGTAGGTGATGGCCAGTTGCAGGTTCAGGATGTCCCCCTGGCGGATGGGCTCGTAGAAGTCCGTGGTGTCAATGGAGGCGGTAACCACCGGGCCCCGTACGAAGCGCAGGGCCAGGATGCTGGCCGCCTGGTCCAGATCCAGGAACAGGCGGCCGGCGAACATGATGCGTGAGGTCAGGGTGTCCTCGGGGAAGACCAGCCGGGTGTACTCCAGGGTGTAGGGAAAGGGGGCCCAGGCGGTGGCCTGGCGATCCAGGGCACGGTGTTCGTGTTGTTTCAGCCGTTGTTGGCGGAGTTCCCGGCGTTTTCGGGCCATTTCGTGCCGTTCCTGTTCCTGGGCGTCGGCCGGCTTCACCTTCTCGGGCACGGGCCGGGGCCGCCCCTCCTGGTCCACGGCCACATACCCCATAGAGGCCAGGGTGGTGATGTGCCGTTTCCGCGTGTTCGGGTCTTCGGCGTACACCAGCACCCCCACCTCCATGGCGCTCCGTCCCACGAACTCCACCTCGGCCAGCAGGGTGACCACCTGACCGATCCGGACAGGCGACAGGAAGTCAATGCCGTCCATGGAGCCCAGCACCACGGGGCCCCGGGCCAGGCGGGAGGCGGCCAGGTAGGCCGTCTCCGTGATCCAGTACATCATGCGGCCGCCGTACAGGTTGCCGCTGGGGTTGGCGTACTCGGGGAGCACCAGGTGGACGGTTTCCACCCGGGTATCTCTAAGCCGCTTCAAGGCCGGGCACCTCGCTGATCTGGACCCCCTGGGGGCCGGTGGAGACCAGGACCCAGTGCCCCTCGGGAATTCGGGGACCTCCCTGGGAACCCATGAGGTCCGCCCGGTACCGGGTAAGCACCCGCAGGTCCACGCCCAGGCGGGCCAGGCGAAGGATGCCGTCCCAGAGTTCCCGTGTCAGATGCTCCTCCTTGAGGTCCACCTGATCCTCCAGCCGGGGCCGGTACGAGCGGAAGTAGAGTTCCATTTCCTCCACCAGGCTGGCCAGGTTCTCCGGGGCCATGCTGAAGCCGGAAGCGGCCTTGTGTCCTCCGTAGTTCTTGAAGAGGGGGCTTAAGGCGTGGAGCAGGTCCAGGGAGTTGAAGCCATACGGGGCCCGCACTTCAGCCACGATGTCCTGTTGTTTCCGACCGAGCACCACGGTGGGCACACCGTAGAGATCCTTCAGACGGGAGGCCACATAGCCCAGGTACTGGGGTTCGGCGTCCTGCAGGTCAATGAGCAGGTACCGGCGGCCGGTGCGGATCTCCTGCATGGCCCGGGCCAGCAGGGCGTCGCCCCTGGTGCGATACTCCTGGACCCCCTGGAGCAGGGTCTTCAGGAGGGGTCTGAGGGCCTCCGGATCCCGGCGGACGAGCACCTCCACGCCGGCGTGGTGGTGATTCAGCCGTTTCCCCGAGGAGACCACGGAGATCAGGAGGTCCAGGGCCGGCGACTGACCGAGGTCCGTTTTCAGGGTTTCCACGAAGGGCGGTGGGGTCTCCTGGAGGGCCTGGAGTCCCGCGTCGGTCAGGATGCGGTTTTCGGCGAACAGGGGCACGCGGTCGGCCACGGTGCCGATGGCGGCGTACGCAAAGCTCCAGGGGAACTGTTCCCTGTAGGCCTCCAGGGAGAGCCCCTGGAAGGCGTCCAGGATCGCCCAGGCCACCTTGAGGGCCACGCCCACACCGGCCAGGTAGGGAAAGCTGCCGCCACCCCGCTTGGGGTTCACCAGGGGCACCTCGGGCAGGGTGCGGGGCAGTTCGTGGTGGTCGGTGAGCACCACCCGGAAACCCAGGCCCTGGGCCTGGTGCACAGCCTCGCGGTCGCTGCTGCAGCAATCCACGGTGATGAGCAGGGACACGCCCTGGTCCCGGGCGTAGGCGAGCCCCTTCTCGCCGAGGCCGTGGCCCTCCTGGCGTTTGGAGGGCACATAGTACAGGGCTTCCAGTCCCATGTGCTGCAGGGCCGCCAGCACCACGGCCACCGAGGTGAAGCCGTCGGCGTCCTCGTGACCCCAGACGAGGATGCGTTCCTGGCGTCGGCGGGCCTGATCCACCGCGTCCAGGAGGGCCTGGATGTCGGGCAGGGTTTGCCAGGAGACCAGGTGGGCCAGGGTGGGTTCAAAGGTGGCGCGGGCCAGGTCCGGGGTGGTCACCCCCTTTTGAACCAGGATGCGGGCAAGGGCAGGAGGGATCGTGTAGGTCTGACTGATGTGCTGCACCAGGGCATCCATAGGCACGAACCTATTGTAAAGCAACAAAAAGGGGGCACGCCGGGTGGCGTGCCCCCTGAGAGGGTTCGTGGGTTCGGGATTACCGAAGCACCACCAGCTTGTGGACCCGGTGGCCCGCCGGCGTGGCGAGTTTCACGAAGTACACGCCGGTGTGCTGGGCGGTCCAGGCCACGCTGTGCTGGCCCGCGGGCAGGGAACCGTTCACCAGGGTGGCCACCCGGCGGCCGGTGAGGTCGTAGACCTCCAGGGTGGCGTGGCCGGCCACGGGCAGCGTGAAGGCGATCCGGGCCACCTGATGCACCGGGTTCTTCACCGTGAGTTGCACCGGCTGGAGCACGGGCGCGGTCTCGGTCACATCCGTGAGGACGCCGAGGAAGTCGGCGATCAGGGTGACCACGGAATCAAAGCTCATGGCGCCCGAGAGCCCACCCAGCTCAAAGGACACGCCCACGCTCTTGAAGGTGCCCTGGTCGTAGGCCACGCCGCAGGTGTAGCCCACATCCTGGTTCTGGAAGATGCCCTCGGCAGTGCCACCCTGCACCGGGCCCACGGTGAGCTGGTCAATCCAGTTGTTCTCGCCGGTATAGGCCCAGGTGTAGCCGGCCAGGCCGGGGATCAGGGTGTTGTTCATACCCGCCACATTGGCCAGGTCAGCCGTGCCGTCGTCAGCCCCGGTCACGCCGGTCCAGGGTCCGGGATCCCAGGCCCCGGCGCCCGGGTCATAGCCCCAGACATCGCCGCCCTCCAGGTAGAAGGCACCGCCGTTCTGGAGGAAGGCTTCAATCTGGGCGCCCTGGTCAGGGGTGATCCGGGTATTGTTGGAGTAGATGCCACACAGCACCCAGAGGCTCTTGTACAGATCCAGGTTGTTGAACTCGTTGGGGTCCGTGGTGTACACGCCGTTCAGCCCGAGGTTGGAGAGGGTGGTGTGCAGCATGGGGCCGGTGAGGGGTGTGGGGTCCAGGTCAATGATCACATAGTCCAGCTGGCCCTCCAGCACCTCAAAGCCACCCGAGGCCGAGTCGTTGGCCGGGTTCTCGTCGCCGGTGAGGCTGACATAGGCCAGGGTGATGAAGGTTCCGGTGGCCGTGGCGGTGAAGTCGGTGAAGGACACGGTCTCCGAGGCACCGGGTGCCAGGTCGGTGACAGTCTGGACATCGCTGTAGATCTCGTTCAGGGAGGTGTCAAAGATCTTGAAGGTCACATCAAAGGTCTCGGTGTTGGAGCCGAAGTTCCGCACCTTGGCCTGGGGCGTGACCACATCGTTCAGGAAGAGGAAGCCCGTGGGGGCCAGGATGCTGGTGGTAGCCACATCGTGGGCCGGACCGCCGCCACCGGCACCCACCAGAGCCAGGATGTCCCAGTTGTAGTCCAGGCCGAAGTTCTGGAGCTCGTCCCAGGGGATACCATCGGCGTACACCCAGTCGCCCTTGCCGTCCACCGCCGGCCCGGCGTCCACCCCGATGGGATACTCGCCGGCGTTGTGGGTGATCTCCACGGACACCCACAGGTCGGCCGAACCATCAATGGTCACCGGGCTCACGAGGTCCACGCGGAACCAGCCCTGGCCGGTGACGGTGTAGGGCTCGGTGGTGAGGGTGTCGGCGGGCAGGGAGCCGGAGCCGTAAATGATGATGCGGCCGCTGTGGGTCCCGGCCTCGTAGTGATAGAAGGACACGGCCAGGAGCTGGGCTCCGTTGTAGGGGCCAAGTTCGTCGCTGGTCAGGTGGATGGCGGCCTGGTAGGTACCGCCGTTGCTGAGGCCGATGGCGTCGCTTGCGGCGGTATTCGGATCGTCAAACCGCAGGGTGTCCTCGCCCATTTGCATCGGGACGGCGATGGCCAGGATGTCCCAGTTGTAGTCCAGGCCGAAGTTCTGGAGCTCGTCCCAGGGGA
>CAZXAO010000050.1:0-9810 GCA_964638465.1 uncultured bacterium
CCGGGGTCCTCTTTTCCACCTTCCACTTTGGCGAGAACCCCATCAACCTGCTGACCATCAACGCCCTGGACCCCATCGCCCTGATCCCGGAACTCAAGGTTTCGGCCGTAAACCTGGAGAAGGTATCGTGATCCGACGGCTCACCTGGACCCACATCCAGGAGATCTTGAAGCGGCTCCAGAACGAGGGATACCAGGTGCTGGCTCCCCGGAGGAACCGATGGGGCGACTGGTTCCCGGAGGAGGGCATCCCCGAAGCCTGGCCCCGGGAGTTTGACAACTACCTGTTCCCCTTCCTGCGGGATCTGGTCCTGCCCTCGCCGGAGCCCGTGTTTGAGGTGAAAAACCAGGAACTCTGCGAGGCCCGGACCCTGGAGTTCGGCAAGATCGCCTTCTTTGGCGCCCGGCCCTGCGATGCCACGGCCCTGGCCTACACGGATGCGTTCTATTTGAACCGAACGGTGCACGACCTCCACTATGCCCGGCGCCGGGAACAACTGGTGGTCATCACCGTGGCCTGCACGCATCCCTGTGAACACTCCTTTTGCCGCACCATGGAGGCCGGCCCCTGGGCGCGGCGGGGCTTTGACCTCCAGCTGTATCCCCCGGATCAGGAAGGGGACCCCTGGCTGGCCGAGGCCGGCACACCCCGGGGCGAAGCCCTGATCGCTCCCTATCCCGAGGCCCCCTCGGGGGCGGTTACCCGCTGGCAACAACAGGTGGAATCCCGCTTTGAGCAATTGGACCGTTCCCGGTTCCGCTATCCCCTGGAGGAGGAGACCCGCCAGTACCTGGCCGACCGGTGTTTCGCCTGCGGCGGCTGCATCTGGCTCTGCCCCACCTGTACCTGCTACAACGAACGCACCCTGCCCGGAACCCAGACCGTGGTGCGGGAACAGGACGCCTGCTTGCTCACCGGGTACCACCGGATGGCCCGTGGCGCCTCACTCCGACCCACGATGAAGGAGATGATGGGTTTTCGCTACGAGTGCAAACTGGGTATCGGTGCGTGCACCGGCTGTGGCCGGTGTTCCGTCACCTGCATCGGCCACGCAGCCATGGAGGCGTACCTTGAACGGCTTCGTTAATGTGCCCCGGGCTTCCCGGATCCTCAAAAATCGGGACGAAGCCCCGGACATCAAAACCTATACCCTGGCCTTTGAGGCGTGGCAGGAGGTGCAACCCGGCCAGTTCCTGGAACTCTTCGTACAGGGCTACTGGGAAATCCCCATCTCCGTGGCAGCGGTGGAGCCGGGCTCGGTCCTCCTCACCGTAGCCCGGGTGGGACGGGTCACCCACGCCCTGTTTCGCCACCACGAGGGCGACTGCGTGGGACTTCGGGGCCCCTATGGCCGACCCTGGCCCCTGGACCTGCTCCGAGGCCACCGTGTGCTGCTGGTCATCGGCGGCCTCGGCCTGGCCCCGGTACGCATGGTTCTGGAAGAACTCGCCGGTCCGGACCTGACCCTGGTGTACGGTGCCCGATCCCCCTCGCTGCTCCTCTACCGGTACCGATATCCGGAGTGGCAGCAACGGGGGCTCCAATTACGGCTGACGGTGGACCAGGCCGACGAGACCTGGCAGGGTCCGGTGGGTGTGGTGACCACTCTGCTGGACGCCGATCTGGTGAAACGCCACGACTACGCCCTGGTGGCCGGCCCGCCCATCATGATGAAGTTCACCACCAGGATGCTGGAAGACCTGGGCATGTCCCCGGACCGGGTGTTCGTGACCCTGGAGAACCACATGAAGTGCGGCGTGGGCCTCTGTGGCCACTGCCGGATCGGCGATAAGTATGTGTGCGTGGACGGTCCGGTGTTCCGCCTGGACGAGGTGCGCGATCTGGAACACTGGGCTGCCGGGGAGGTGCTGTGATGAAGCGATGGATCCAGCCGGGCCTCTGGGATTTCCTGCTCTGGGGAAGCCTCTGGGGCCTCTCGGAGGTGTTCGTCTGGGAACTGCTCCGACGGTGGCATGTCTCCTTTAAGTCGCCCATCATGGCGGTGCTGGCCCTGCTGTTTCTGGCCTCGGCCGCCGGGCTGCGGCCGGGGATCGGCCTGATGACCGCCCTGGTGGCCCTGTCGCTTAAGGCCGCCGCCGGGATCACCTTTCCCTGTGCCATGTGGGCCGTGTTCTCGCTGGGGATCGCCTGGGAACTCGTGCGTTTCGTGGCCGCCCGAATACCCCGGGAAGGGGGTCAGGTGCTGCTCCTGAGCCTCTCGGCACCCCTGGGGATGCTGCTCTTTATCCTGTATGTGAACCCCGCAGAAACGGCCCGGTATGTGGGCATCGGCGGCACCCTGGCCTTCGCCTTCGGAATCCCGGCCGTGGCATTGGGGCTGTTCCTGCGGCGTCGCTGGCACCTGCAGGTGCTGGTGCCCGGCGTGGCCTATCTCGCCAGTCTGCTGGTGGTCCTTCTGTTTGGCTAAAACCCCCGTCCCCTTCCGTGTCCCTCCCGCCAGAGGAGCCACAGGAAGTAGGGGGCGCCCAACAGTCCCGTGATGACCCCTACGGGCAACTCCACGGGGTATAGGGCCAGGCGGGCCAGGGCGTCAGCGGCCACCAGCAGGGCAGCCCCCCCCAGAAGGGTCAGGGGTACCAGCCGCCGATGGGCCGGCCCCACCAGGAGCCGAAGCAGATGGGGCACCACCAATCCCACAAAACCGATAGGACCGGTCAGCGCCAGGGTGCTTCCCACGAGCAGAGACACCGCCAGGAACAGGCGGGTGGTGGCCGTAGGAACGGAAACCCCCAGGGCGTGGGCCACCTCTTCGCCCTGACTTAAGAGGTCCAGCACGGGTGCCTGAGCCCAGAGGAAACCGGCCACGATCAGGATGATCAGGCCGGCAAAGAGCGGGGGCTCCAGGCCCACCACGGCCAGGCTTCCCATGAGCCATCGGACGGTTTCAAAGGTTCGGGTGTAATCCGCAAGGTACTGTAAGGCCATCACCAGGGCGGCGAACAGGAAGTTCAGCACCACCCCTGCCAGCAGGAGCACGGGCGTGTGCACCTGCCCCTGGATCCAGGCGATGCGATAGCTGAGGGCCAGGGCCACCAGGGCGCCCAGGGTGGCGAGCAGCGTGTACCCGGGAAGGCCCACCCAGGTGGGGCTCCATCCGAGAACCAGGGCCACGGTGCCCCCAAAGGCCGCGCCGCCAGCCACCCCCAGGGTCAGGGGGGAGGCCAGGGGGTTCCGGAACAGGGCCTGGAGTACCGCGCCTGACAGGGCCAGGGCAGCCCCCACCCCCAGGGCCATGAGCACCCGGGGGAATCGGAGGAGCCAGAACACGCGGTCCCCGGAGGCCCCGAGGGGCGGCCATCCCAGGGTGGCCGCTGACCCAGCCATCAGGAGGAGGATCAGGGCGAGCACCACGAGACCTGTGCGGTGCCTCATAAACCTCCCTCCCGGGCGGGCAACAGGGCGCAGAAGTCCCCCGAGGGCACCACCTGGAGCGGTGCCCCGAAGAGCCGATGAAAATGGGCCGGCGTCAGGTCCTCCAAGGTGTGGACCTGCCACAGGATCCTTCCCCTATGAAGGCCCACCAGCCGGTGAAAGAGGCCACAGGGCAACACCGGATCGTGGGTCACCACGAGACCACCGATGCCCTGGTCCCGAAGATCCCGGAGTGTCTGCCAGAGGAGCAGTTTATGGGGAGGGTCCAGGTGGGCTGTGGGTTCGTCCAGCAGGAGAAAGCGGGGGTTCTGGGCCAGGAGTCGGGCCACGAACACCAGCTGGCGTTCTCCGCCGGAGAGGGCGGTGATGGGTCGGTGTGCCAGGGGGGCCAGGTGCAGGGTCTCCAGGGCCCGATGCACCCTTGCGGGATCGGGGGCGTTTCGGTGCCAAAGGCCCTGGGCCACCACCTCGGCTACGGTAAAGGCAAAGGTTCCCCCCGGGTGCTGGGGCAGATAGCCCAGCAGTCGGGCCCGTTCCCGCGAGGACCATTGGTCTACCGGTCGGCCCGCGAGGGTAACCGTGCCCTGCAGGGGTTTCAGCCAGCCCACGGCCGTTCGGAGCAGGGTGGTTTTCCCGGCGCCGTTGGGTCCGAGGACCAGGAGCCACTCGTGGGACGCCAGGGCCAGATCAATGCCCTGGAGCACACCGGGAGCCCCGGCATAGCCTGCGAAGACCTGTCCGAACCTCAGGAAGGATTCCATGGCTGTGGGTTCAATTCTACGGGACTCCCGCCGGTGCCCGGAGCGCCTGATTTTCATTGACAGGACGGGGGAAATCCCGTAAATTCCAGGGCATGGAACAGGTCAGCCCCACCCGAATGAATCTGCTTCTGAAGCGGCGGCAGATCAAGATTGCCCAGCAGGGGGCGGCCCTCTTGAAGAACAAGCGGGACGCCCTGTTGAACGAGTTCATGGGGCTCATCAAGCCCCTCCTGGAGGACCGCCGGAAACTGGATCGGCGTTTACGCCAGGCGCTGGTGTACCTGGCCAAGACCATGGGGGTGGACGGGCCTGAGACCCTGGAATCGGTGGCCCTGGCTTCGCCCCCGGCCCCCCCCTTGAAAGTGGAGGAAAAGCGGGTGTGGGGCGTGAAACTGCTGGACCTGGAAGCGCCGGAAATGGTGCGGTCACCCCTGCAACGGGGGTACGCACCCGTTTCGGTCTCGGCCCGGGTGGACATGACGGCCGAGGCCTTTGAAGAGGTGATTGACCTGATCATCCAGGCGGCCCCCAAGGAGATCCGCCTGAAGCGACTGGGGGAAGAGATCAAAAAGACCACCCGGCGCTTGAACGCCCTGGAGCAGAAGCGGATCCCCGAGCTCAAGGCTCAGGTGGCCTTTATCCGACAGGTACTGGAAGACCGGGAACGGGAAGACAAGTTCCGGATGAAGAAACTCAAAGCAAAGGGAGGCGAAGGCCATGGCGCATAAGAAGGGCATGGGGAGTACCCGGAACGGGCGGGACTCCATTTCCAAGCGTCTGGGCATTAAACGGCACGATGGCCAGTTCGTGCGGGCGGGTGCGGTGCTGGTCCGGCAGCGGGGCACCCGGTTCCACCCGGGCTACAATGTGGGCCGGGGCGGAGACGACACCCTGTTCGCCCTGGTGGACGGCACCGTGCGGTTTGATCGCCGGCGCGGCCGCGTGTTCGTGTCGGTAATGCCGACCTCATCTTGACCCTCCGCGGTCCGTTTTTCCGTCCCCTCCTTCTCCTCGCCCTCCTGGCCGGGTGCTGGAATCCCTTTCATCCACCCCTCCAGGAGGGCGAGGTCTATGGGGTTCCGGCCACGCCCGAACAGGTGATCGTGAACCTCCAGAGGGCCTACATGAGCCGAGACCTGGAGGGGTATCTGGCGTGCCTGGACCCCGACTCCTTCCGTTTCGTGTTTGACGCCCGGGAGGACAGCATCCGGGAGATCCTGCGGGAGTACTGGGGACTGGACAGCCTGGTCTGGGGCTACACCGAGGAAAAGCTGTCGGCCCAGGAACTCTGTGCCTCGGTGGATCAGATCGTTCTGACTCTGGTCAAGCGGGGGGAGACCCCGGACTCCACGGGCACGCGGGTCCTTCTGCTCTACGACTATGTGCTGACCCTGGAGCCGCCCCTGCCCGAGGCCGATATGGCGGAAGGCCGGGCCCTCTTCGTGTTGGTCCAGGATCCCCGGACCCATTACTGGCGGATCCGGGAGTGGCAGGACTACGCCCTGGCCCCCGGAGGGGCATCTCCACTCCCCAAGAAATAGCCCGAGCCGGGGCACAGGACACCGGAAAATCCTTGACTTTCCGACGATTTTCCCGTAATCTTTCCACCGAAATGAGGGTCCTCCACCTCCACCTGATAAACTTCAGGAACTTCGCCGAAAGGAGTTTTTCCTTTTCAAAAACTCTGCAAGTGATCACAGGACCCAACGGTTCAGGCAAAACGAACCTGCTGGAAGCCGTGGGATATCTATCACTTGCCAAATCCTTCCGGCGGGTGCCGGACGAGGCCCTGATCCGCTGGGGCACCCGCCACTTCCTGGTGGAGGGGGAGGTGGAGGACGAACACGGCGTACGGCACCGTGTAAAACTCCGGTATCACGAGGGTCGGAAGGAGGCCTTTGTGGACGGTAAGCGGGTGCGGACCCTGCGGTCCCTGTTTGCCCTGGTACCCGTGGTGTACGCAGACCTGATGGACAATGGCGTGATTCGGGGAGACACCGAACAAAGGCGGGACTTTTTTGACGATCTCCTGGGCCTCTTGGACCCCGGGTACGCCCGAGAACTGGCGGCCTACCGTCGTGCCCTGCGGCAGAAGAACGCCGCCCTCAAAACGCCCGGGGTACCGGTGGCCCAGTGGAACCGCCAGATGGAACACCACGGCCAGTATCTGGTGCGTCAGCGCCGGGAATGGATCCAGCGGTTGAACCAGCAGTTGCAGAACGGCAAGCGGCACCTCCTGCCCGTGGAGCCCGTTCGGGTGGAGTACGAGCCCTCCGTGACCCTGAGGGAGGGTCTGTTAGACCTCTTTGAATCCGAAGAGCGGGAGCGGGGGGTAGCCCTCTACGGTCCCCATCGGGATCGGTTTCACTTGCTGTATCGCAGCCACCCACTGGAGGAGGCCGCTTCCCACGGTGAGCGGTGGCTCATTTACTACACCCTGCTCTTGTCCTTCCGGGACCTCTTGGCCCGGCGATGGGGCCGGCGGCCGGTGCTGCTCCTGGACGAGCCCTTCCATGTGCTGGACCCGGCCTTTGCCCGGCGGCTCGCCTCGGGACTGGAGGGACAGGTGATCGCCACGGCCGTGGCCTCGCCCGGCCTGGGAGAGGAACTCAGCCTATGGAAAAACTCGGTAACGGCCTGAATCGGGCCCTGGCCCGGCTGGGGCTGGACTGGCTCCAGCACCGCGATGAAATCCTGCAGGCGGTCCGCCAGTTCCTGGAATCCCGGGGGCTGGGGGACCAGGTGGAGATCGGGCTTCAGCGGGATATCCTGTGGCTGGCCGCCCGCAGTGCCCCGGTCCGCCAGGAACTCAGCCTGCTTCAGGGGGAACTCCTGGCCCACCTGCAGGCCCAGTGGGGTTCCCGGATCCAGCAGATCAAGATCCTGCGAGGGAGGAGACCATGACGGCACCGAAGTACACCGCAGAATCCATCCGCGTCCTCCGAGGCCTGGAGGGGGTCCGTCGTCGCCCGGCCATGTACATCGGCGATGTGGGGAAACGGGGACTCCACCACCTGGTCTTTGAACTGGTGGACAACGGCATTGACGAAGCCCTGGCCGGCTATGCCCGTCACCTGTGGGTGGTGATCCACCGGGATGGGTCCGTCACCGTGGGCGACGACGGCCGGGGGATCCCGGTGGACCGGCATCCCGAACTGGGGATCCCTGGTGTGGAAGTGGTGATGACCACCCTGCACGCCGGCGGCAAGTTTGATTCCAAGATCTATCAGATCTCGGGCGGCCTGCATGGCGTGGGCGCCTCCGTGGTGTGCGCCCTGTCGGAGTGGCTCAAGGTGCGGGTCAAACGCGACGGCAAGGTCTACGAGCAGAGTTTCCGCCGGGGCCAGAAGGTGAGCGATCTCCGGGTGGTGGGCGAAACCCAGGAAACGGGCACCGAGATCACCTTCAAGCCCGACCCCGAGATCTTCACCAAAACCACGGAGTTTGACTACATCCTGCTGCGGGATCGCCTGCAGGAACTGGCCTTCCTGGTACCCGGGCTCATCATTGAGATCCGGGACGAGCGGACGGGCAAGGTGGAGGTGCTCCACTACGCCGGCGGCCTCAAGGAGTTCGTGCGGTACCTGGACGAGGGACGGGAGCCCCTGCACGATCCCTTCCACATGCGTACCCGCCGGGATTCCGTGGAGATTGAAGTCGCCCTGGAGTACAACCGGGGGTTCGTAGAGACCGTCCTGTCCTTCGCCAACACCATCCATACCCACGAGGGGGGCACCCATGTCACCGGCTTCCGCACAGCCCTTACCCGGGCCCTGAACGACTACGGCAAGTCCCAGAACCTGTTGAAGAAGCCCCTTTCGGGCGAGGATGTGCGGGAGGGGCTCACGGCCGTCATCCATGTCAAACTGCCGGACCCCCAGTTTGAGGGCCAGACCAAGACGAAACTGGGCAACGGCTACATCAAGGGCCTGGTGGATTCGGCCTTCTACGAGTACTTTTACCGGTTCCTGGAGGAGAACCCCAGAGTGGCCCAGATGATCCTGGACAAGGCCGTGCTGGCCCAGCGGGGCCGGGAGGCCGCCCGAAAGGCCCGGGAACTGACCCGCCGCAAGAGCTTCCTGGAGTCCGATTCCCTGCCCGGTAAACTCGCCGACTGCATCACCCGGGAGCCGGATCGGGCCGAACTCTTCCTGGTGGAGGGCGAGTCCGCCGGCGGCTCCGCCAAACAGGCCCGCAACCGGGAGTTCCAGGCCATTCTCCCCCTCCGGGGCAAGATCCTGAATGTGGAAAAGGCACGGCTGGATCGGGCATTGTCCAACGAGGAGATCAAGACCATCATCATGGCCATCGGCGCCGGCATCGGCGAGGAGTGCAACCCTGAGAAGTCCCGGTACGGCAAGATCATCCTGATGACCGATGCCGATGTGGATGGCGCCCACATCCGGACCCTGCTGCTCACCCTGTTCTACCGGCTCATGCGTCCCCTGGTGGAACAGGGGTTCCTGTACATCGCCATGCCTCCCCTCTATCGCGTGCAAAAGGGCAAACGGTCCTGGTACCTGTACTCAGACGAGGAACTGGAGCAGCTCCTCCAGGAACTGGGCACCACCGAGGTACGCATCCAGCGGTACAAGGGTCTCGGCGAGATGAACCCGGATCAGCTCTGGGAGACCACCATGAACCCGGAGACCCGGACCCTCAAACGGGTCACGCTGGAGGATGTGGCCGAGGCCGAACGGCTGTTCTCCATCCTCATGGGCGACAAGGTGGAGCCCCGCCGCAAGTTCATTGAGGAGAACGCCAAACTGGTGATGAACCTGGACGTATGACGGAACGGGAACGCATCCTGAAACTCCTGGAAGAGGGCAAGATCACGGCCGATGAGGCCGTCCGACTCCTGGAGGCCCTGGGCAGGAGTTCCTCGGCCGCCGAGCCTCTCCGCCGGGGGGTGGAATATGTCAACACCCTGTTCCGCAATGTGTTCCGCACCCTGCCCCTGATGCTCAAGGAGGTGGTACGAAACCCCCTGCAGGAACCCGTGGACCTGCAGTTTCCCGTGTCCGAGGGGTTCACCCTGCGGCATGTGGGCGGGGATCTCACACTCCGGTTCGTGGCCCGGGACCAGGCCCATCTGAGGGCCCACGGCTACGCCCATCAGAACGGCCATACCCTGGAGGTGGTGTCCGAGGAAACCCTGCTGGAGTTCCCGGAAGACCGGCGGTTCCACCTGGAACTCGCCGGTGGTGACCTGTTTGCCGAGGGCAAAACCGCCGGGGGTTCGGTGGAATTCGTGGGGGGCGACCTCCGGTGGACCCTCCCGGCCCTCACCGGCGACCTGGAGATCCGGGGGGAAACGGGCGATGCCCTGCTCCGGATCCCCGCTCCCCTGCTGGAACACCTCCATCTGCACCTGGAGGTGCACCAGGGCACCCTGCGATTGCCTGACCGCCCACCCCGGGACAACGGTCAGCACAGCCAGCCGGGCCCGGGCCCCGCTCTCCACATCCAGGTCGTGTTTGGAGATCTGACGATAGAGCCATGGGCAAAATCCTGATCCTCGTGGGCTTGCTCCTGGTGCTGGTGGGGCTGGTGCTCAGCCTGGTGGAACACCTGCCCCTGGGCCATCTGCCCGGTGACCTGGTGATCCGTCGGGGCAACTGGACCCTGTACCTGCCCATCGCCACCTCCCTGTTGC
>CAZXAO010000051.1:0-9729 GCA_964638465.1 uncultured bacterium
ATCACGGTGGAGAGGGACATCAACAGGGCGCCCAGGGCCGGCGACAGCAGGATGCCCAGGGGATAGAGCACCCCTGCCGCCAGCGGGATGGCCACCAGGTTATAACCCGTGGCCCAGGCCAGGTTTTCCTGCATCTTCCGGTAGGTGGCCCGGGAAAGGGCCAGGAGGGCCACCACATCCCGGGGGTCGTTCCGAACGAGGATGATATCAGCGGCCTCTACGGCCACATCCGTGCCGGCGCCGATGGCGATCCCCACATCGGCCTGGGCCAGGGCCGGGGCGTCGTTGACGCCGTCGCCCACCATGGCCACCCCCTGGCCCTGGCGTTGTACCCGGGCCACGCGTTCGGCCTTCTCGTGGGGCAACACCTCGGCGAAGAAGTCGTCCAGGTCCAGTTCGTTGGCCACCCGCCGGGCCACGGCCCGGGTGTCCCCGGTGAGCATCATCACCCGGAGGCCCATGTTCTTCAGGCGTCGGACGGCCTCGCGCGACTCGGGCCGAATCCGGTCGTCCAGGGCCAGGGCCCCCAGGATCCGCTGGTCTTCCAGCACGAAGACCACGGTTTTGCCCTGGTCCATCAGGGTGCGGATCTTCGGGGAATCCAGGGGGATGCCCTCCTCCCGCAGGGTGCCCGGGCTGACCACCCGGTATCGGCGGCCCTGGATCCGCCCCTCCACGCCCCGGCCGGGCAGGGCCCGGAAGGCCTCTACCGGGGTGGGAGAGAGGTTCCGTTCCTCGGCGTAGCGTCGGATCCAGTGGGCGATGGGGTGTTCGGAGGTGTGTTCCAGGGAGACGGCCACCTGGACCACCTGCTCCGGGGTTCCGTGAAGGGCGACGACCTCGCTGACCCCGAGCTGGCCTTCGGTGAGGGTGCCGGTTTTGTCAAAGATCACCACCTGGAGCCCCCGGGCCCGTTCAAAGGCGGAACGGTCGCGGATCAAGAGGCCCCGCCGGGCCGAGAGGGCCGTGGAAACGGCCACCACCAGGGGGACCGCCAGGCCCAGGGCGTGGGGACAGGTGATGACCATCACCGTGACCGCGCGTTCCAGCGCGAAGGCCACGCTCTTGCCCAGAACGAGCCCGGTGCCAAGGGTCAGGGCCCCGGCTCCCAGGGCCAGCAGGGTGAGCCAGAAGGCGGCCCGTGCCGCCAGGTCCTGGGTCCGGGATCGGGAGGCCTGGGCCTGCTGGACCAGGGCAATCACCTGGGCCAGATAGGTGTCCTGACCCGTTCGCTGGACCTCCACCACCAGAGCGCCGGATCCGTTGATGGACCCGCCGATGACCGGGTCGCCTTCCCCCTTCTCCACGGGGCGCGATTCGCCCGTGAGCAGGGCCTCGTTGACGCTGGAACGGCCCTGAACCACCACGCCGTCTACCGGGACCTTTTCCCCGGGGCGCACGAGCACCCGGTCCCCGGGCTGGAGGCTGGAAACGGGGACATCCACGAGGCGGCCGTCCTCGTCCACCCGATGGGCCTCCGAGGGCATCAGGCGAACCAGGGCCTCCAGCGCCCGGGAGGCCCCCATCACCGATCGCATCTCAATCCAGTGCCCGAGGAGCATGATGTCAATCAGGGTGGCGAGTTCCCAGAAGAACACTTTGCCCGGCAGGCCGAACACCACCACGCTGCTGTAGCCGTAAGCCACGGTGATGGCCAGGGCGATCAGGGTCATCATGCCGGGCTGACGCTCCCTGAGCTCTCGCACCATCCCCTTCAGGAAAGGCCAGCCGCCGTAAAGGTACACAGCCGTGGACAGCATCCAGAGGAGCCCCCGGGCTCCCGGGAAGGTCACCGAAATGCCCGTCCACCGCTGGATCATGGGTGAGAGGATCAGGATGGGCAGCGTCAGCAGGAGGGAGACCCAGAAGCGCCTTCGGAAGTCCTGGACCATCCGGGTATGGTCGTGGTGGGCACCGTGGCCGGAGGCCTCCGGTCCGGTTCGGTGCTCCGGGGTGGCCGGGCCGTGGGCAGGGTGCATCTCGGACCCCGGAGGGTTCTCTGGCCGGTGTCCTGGAGAATGGGGGTGATGATGCCCTTCGTGCATGGTGTACCTCCGTCCCTTCCGCCCTGATGGAGCGGTGGCCGGACCCGTGGCTTACGGGTTCCCGGCCACCGCAATCCAGAAGGGCATGCCGTCTAAAGCCACCCGTCGTTCCACCTGGTGGGTTTTCAGGTTCACCACCGCCACGGCGTTCCCCCGGCTTACGGCCACATAGGCGTGTTGACCCTGTGGGTCAGACCGCACTCCGTGGGGGCCGGGTCCCACCGGGATCCGGGCCACCACCTGGCCTTCGGGCAGGGAAATCATCGTGAGGATCCCTCCGCCGATCCCGGTGGCCAGCAGCCAGTGGCCGTCCGGGGTGATGTCCACGCCGTGGTGTCCCCGGCTCAGAGGGATCCGCCGGCGGATGCGCCAGGTCCGGGTGTCCACGAGGGAAAGGGAGTCGTCCCGGGCGCCGACCACCGCCAGCAGGGATCCATCGGGGGTGAGATCCAGGTTGTGGGGACCTCCGGGGATCGCCAGGGAGCGCAGGATCTGACGCTGGGGAAGGCTGAGTTCTACCAATCGGTTGTCGCCCTGGACCGTCACATAGACCCGCTGGCCATCGGGGGCGAATCGGAGATTGTGGGGCCGTTTGCCCACCGGGATCCCGCCCACACGACGCCCCTGCTGGAGGTCCAGGATGCCTACGGTGCCCGATCCCTCTTCCGCGACCAGGGCAAAACGACCGTCGGGCGAAACCTGGATGCCCTTGGGCGTGGGGCCGACCTCTATGGTGTCCAGGGGAACGGGGGGAGACCCCTGGAACCGGTACACCCGGTTTTCCGCCGAACTGACGGCCAGCAGGGTATCTCCCCCCGGAGTCAGGGCCACATAGGTCATGTCCAGGCCTGCGGGGACCTGCCAGAGGTGGCCATTCTCGTCCCATCCGCCCACGGCGTTGCCCGTCCTGAGGGTCCAGACCACGGGAGGGGCCGCCAGCCAGAGGACAAGGAAGAGGCCCATCATGGGATTTCCTCCAGGGTTGCAGGAGAGGGGCTCATGGGGCGAAACCGTGTTCCAGGTTGAGGAGGGTCTCGCGATCCGTGAAGTAGTGGTTCAGGAAGGTCTCGTACTCAAAGGAGAGCAGCAGGTTCACCTGATGGCTCCGCTGGAACCCCAGGATACCCGACAGATTTTCCGACAGGGTCTCGTACTGGTACTGCACGCCCAGGTCCACCTCGGCGCCGATCTGGTAAAAGAGGCCGGCCACGGCGGAGGCTCGCCAGGCGTCCAGATCCGGGTACATCCGCAGTCCTCCGGTGAGAGCCAGAAGCAGGCGGGGTACCTGATACGGGCTCCGGAGCAGGCTGATGCTGGAGACCAGGGCCAGGCTTCGGGCCCGGGCGTCCCCCGCAGGGGTGGCCAGGGCCTCCAGGTGGGTGTCCTCCAGCCCCGATGTGTATCGGGCCTGGAACCGCCAGCGCCAGTTGGCCAGCGGGTTCCGGGTCAGGTTCACATCCGCCCCCAGGGTGGCCGTGGGAAGCACCCGGTCGTCGGCGAGCCGCTGGAGATCCAGGCGGAGTCCCAGGGTCCGGAACCGGCCTGAGAACCGGAGGGGGTGGGGGAGCCTCCAGGCCACCTCGGCGGAAAGCAATTGAAGGCCGGCCAGTTCGGGGTCCGGGGCGCCGGTGGTGTCTGTTTGATGCAACGAGGCGGCCTGGAGGGTGGCCCGCCATCGGGCCGAAGGAGTGGATAGGCGAAGCCGCAGGAGGTTGCCGTAGAGCTCAAATTCCGGGGCGTCTGGAGCATAGGAATAGGCATTGGGGAGTGCTGTATAGGCCAGCAGGTCGTCGTCCCGCAGGGTGGGGAATTCCACCACGAAGGTTTCCAGTCGGCTACGGCCCGCCAGGATCTCCCAGGTGCGGCCCCACCAGAAGACATGCAGCTGGCTCAGGTACAGGGGACCTGCCGGGCTTTCGGGTTCGGGAACGGTGAACCCCAGCACCGTGCCGGCCACCTGGTTCCGGTTGACCCCGTAGAGTTTGCGGTCCAGGCGGAGGAGCAGGTGGCTGTCGGAGAAGTCCTGGGCCAGCGGGCGGGAGGAGGGGCCGGTTTCCCGGGTGAGGGAGGACCAATTCAGGGACACGAGTCCCCGGCCCGCCAGGGTCAGGCGGGGAAGGACCTCCTGGGCGGCCAGGGGAGTGGCCACCAGGAGGGTGCCCAGAAGGGTGGAGAAAAGGGTGCGGTTCATCGTTCTGCCTCCCGTGTCATTGATCCAGGCTCACCATGGGTTTGAAACCCTCCCGCTCAGCCATCTCTTCGTACACCAGGAGGGTCAGGAGGCCGCCCGGGTAGATGCCGTTGTTGGTCACCCGTGTGGTGATGTGGTCGTGGAAGGTCCAGTAGCCGGGGTTGTACCCCTCAATAACGATGTCCTTGGTCTGGCCGGGAGCGATCTCCAGGGTGTTCATCTTGATCGGCTGGCTCAGGGGGTTGCCGTCCTGGGCAACCCACCAGAACTGATGGCCGTGGAGGTGCATGGAATGGATGAGTTCGCCGGCGTTGATGAGCCGCACCCGAATGGTCTCCCCCTGTCGGATGAGGATGGGGTCCGTCAGGGGAAAGGACTTGCCGTTGATGGCGAAGAAGTTGGGCATCAGGTCTGCCCCCTCGCGGGACTGGTTCCGTTCCGGAAGATACGGAGGCATCCAGCCCTCGTCCACGGCCTTCAGAAATTCCTCCACATTGCGGAAAACGGCCCGGGTTTTGGCGTCCATCTTGCCCTGCTTCATCAACCACATACGCTGTTTCATCCGCTCCAGCATGCGGTTGAACTCCTCCTTCAGGAACACGGTGTCAAAGGTCTCCAGGATCAGGGTGTAGTCCCGGTTGTACTGGAAGGTCTTGCGGATGGGGTCGTCGGGCGACTCAATGATCAGGGCACCGTGCATGGAATGGCCCAGGTGGAAGGGGGTGGCGTAGTGACAATGGTACCAGCGGGTGCCGGCAGGATAGGCCTGGAACCGGTACACGAAGGTTTTGCCGGGCATCACCGGGGGCTGGGTCACCCAGGGGACGCCGTCGTGCTCGTAGTAAAGGTCCACGCCGTGCCAGTGGATGGTGTGCATGAGTTCGGTTTTGTTGGTAAAGTGGACCTCAATGCGTTCGCCCTCCTGGACCCGGAGTTCCGGGCCGGGCACCTGACCGTTAAAGGCGAGCAGGTGGATCTTTACGCCGGGGAGGAGTTCGTACAGTACGGTTTCTACCGAGATCTGGAATTTCCGGTCGGGCTGGAAATCACGGGTGGGTTTCTGGATCCGGAAGGTCTCCCGCCAGCGGGTCAGGGTCTGCTGGGCAGCCTGCAACAGCGAGGTCTTGCCGAGGAGCAGGGCGCCCGCCGTGCCCGCCAGGGCGGTCTTCAGGAATTGCCGGCGACTGGGATCTCGGGGCTGTTCCTGGGTCGGTTTCATCACGGCGTACTCCGGGTAATGATGCGGGCCTCAAAGGGCACGGCGTGCCCCACGGTGTAGGCTGCAGGGCAGCGGCGGTTGGCGAGGTCGCGGAGTTCCTCCAGGATCTCGGTGGGTGCGTTGCTGTCCACCTCCAGCTCCACCCGCACGCGTTCGGTGACCGGACCCTCCCGGAGACCCAGCATGGCTTCCAGGTTAACCTCCGTGGCTCCTCTTGCCCGGATCTGGCGGATCTTCAGGCCCCGCTCGTGGGCCAGGGTCACAAAGGTCACGGCGTAGCAGGCCATCATGGCAAAGGCACAGTACTGCACCGGGTCCGGAGCGGTGCCCGTTCCCCCTGTGGCCGGCGAAGGGCCGGCCTCCAGGGTCAGCGACCCTTCCGGAAAGGTGAGGGTGGCCTGGAGAGGCCGGGCGTCCTCCAGGAGCCAGACGCCGGACACTTCTATGGATTTTCGGGCAGGGAGTTCACCCTGCCGGAGTTTCTCCCGGGTTTCCTGCAGGGCCAACAGATTCAGGACCTCGTTCTTCATGGTTTTCCCCTTTCCTTGCTTACTTGCTCAGGTACTTGATCAGGGCGGCGATGCCCAGGATCAGGAAGATCCAGAGGGGGATCCAGAAAAGGAACATCCCCCAGCCGTGCATGCTGCCGAATCCCAGGGTCCCGTTGTCCATCATCATGACACTGGTTCCTCCTTGATTACGGGCTGTGGGCCAGGAGCCCGCCGAAGAAGCCCACGGCCCCAATTTGCAGGGCCACGATCAGGCCAAAGAGCCAGGCCCAGGCCCGGGTTCTTCGCCAGCGGAGCAGACCGAACCACACCCAGTAGCCCAGGGCCACACTCCATCCCAGAAGTTCGTGGATCTGGACGAGGGTAGAGGAGCCGGAGGCCAGGAGGGGGCCCTTCTGAAGTTCGCCCAGGAGCACGGTAGGTAGGCTGGCGAGGGCGCCGAGGAGCACCAGGACTTCGGCACCGGGCCACAGGGTTGGCCAGCGAAGGGCGAGAAGGAAAAGGAGGAAGGCCGCCAGTCCCAGGGCGATGGGGAAGTGCACCATCCGGTTGTGCCAGTGGGTTCCGAGGACCTTCTGGAGGGAGAAGCCCGGGGAGACCGGGGTTGGCTGTGGGGCAGGAGGGATGGGGGATGTGGGGGTTTGATTGTTGGAGACCCCCTGAGACCGGCTGGGTTCCTCGTAGGTTCCGGAATGGCTGGCCAGTGGGGAGACCGTCAGGCCCAGGACCAGGAGTGCTCCGGCCAGGGCCCGCCGGAGGTTCGGTCCGGGCCAGGGCAACACTTTCTTGAGCAATTTTCCCGACTTGATCCGCATAGCACCCAAAGGATACACTAAAAAGGTTAGTAGGTCAAGCCCCCCTCCCCTGATCCCGTCGCCAGGCCTATAATAGGCACAATGGGCCGGTTTGTGGGAAAATCCGTCCGCCGGCTGGAGGGCCGCGAGAAGATCGCAGGCACCCTCCAATATGTGGCCGATCTCCAGGTTCCCCACCTGCTTCACGGCGCCATCTACCGCTCGCCCGTGGCCCACGCCCGGCTTCGGGGGATCCGCTTTGATTCCCACATCCCCTGGGACGAGTTCGTGGTGGTCACCGCCCGGGACATCCCGGGCGAGAACCGAAACCCCATGATCCTCCCGGACCAGCCCTTCCTGGCCGAGGATCGGGTCCGTTATATCGGCGAACCGGTGGTCCTCCTGGCCCACCCCGACCCTCAAAGGCTTCGCGAGGCCCTGCAGCACATCCACCTGGACCTGGACCCCCTGCCTGCCGTGTTCACCATAGAAGAGGCCCTCGCTCCCGGTGCCCCCGGGGTCTATGAGCCTGACAACCTCTTCGTTCAGTACGAGATCCGCCAGGGTGACCCGGAACAGATTTTCCAGGATCCCGATCTGCAGGTGATCACCGCCGAGTATCGCACGGGTTTCCAGGAGCATGTGTACCTGGAACCCCAGGGCATGCTGGCCCTGTACCGGGCAGGGGATGACATCAAGATTGTGGGCAGTATGCAGTGCCCCTTCTATGTGCAAAATGCGCTGAGGGCCCTGACGGGGGGCCGAGAGGTGGAAGTAGAACAGGCACCCACGGGCGGGGGATTCGGGGGCAAGGAGGAGTACCCCTCCCTGCTGGCAGCCTATGTGTACCTTCTGGCATTGAAGGCGAAAAGGTCCGTGCGCATCGTCTACGACCGCCACGAGGATATGGCATGCACCACCAAACGGCACGCCTCCCTGGTCCGGCACCGCACGGCTCTGGATGCCCGGGGCCAGATCCAGGCCATGGACATTGAGGTTTACCTGAACGCCGGGGCGTATGCCACCCTGAGTCCGGTGGTGCTCGCCCGTTCCCTGCTCCACGCCACCGGAGTATATCGTGTGCCCCATGTACGGGTTCGGGGGTATGCCGTGGCCACCAATCTGCCCCCCAGTGGGGCCTTTCGAGGGTTCGGCGCTCCCCAGAGCCTCTTCGCGCTGGAACGCCACATGGACTTTCTGGCCCGGACCCTCGGGCAGGACCCCGTGGCCTTCCGGGAACGCCACCTTATGAGGAACGGGGATGCCTTCCCCACCGGCGAGCCCATGCGCCAGGCTGACCGGGTGCAGGCAGTGTTTCGCCATGCCCTGGAACGCTCCCGGTTCCAGGAACGCCAGCGGGAACTGGCGGTCTGGAACCGGACCCATCCCCGAAAACGACGGGGGATCGGCCTTGCCCTCTTTCTTCACGGTGCGGGCTTTACCGGCAGCGGCGAAAAGAAACTTGCCTCCCGGGTTCGGCTGGATCTGGAACCCAACGGCCAGGTGGTCCTCCGGATCGGCAGTGTGGATATGGGCCAGGGGACCCTCACGGTCCTCAGTCAGATGGTGGCCGATGCCGTGGGCGCACCCCTGGAAAGGGTGCAGTACGCCACACCCAACACCCGGTACAATGTGGACAGCGGTCCTACCGTGGCGTCCCGCACCGTGATGGTGGTGGGCGGCCTGCTCCAGCAGGCAGGCCGTCGCCTGAGGGAACGCCTGGAGAAGGCCCTGGGCCGACCCATCCAGGAGGCCAGGGACTACGACGAGGCGGTGGCCCGCCTCTTTGCCCGGCATTCTGGCCCCCTCCAGGTCACCGAACAATTCCGGTTGCCGCCGGAGGTGGTGTGGGACGAGGAAAGGTTCCAGGGCAAGGCCTACCTGGACTACGCCTGGGCCTGCTATGTGGCAGAAGTAGAGGTGGACCTGACCACTTACCAGGTCACACCCCTCCGCTTTTGGGCTGTTCAGGATGTGGGCACCGTGGTGAATCCCCTCCTGGCCGAAGGACAGGTGCACGGGGGCGTGGCCCAGGGCCTGGGCTTCGCTCTGATGGAACGGCTGGAGGTGCACGAAGGACGGTTCCGGGAGAGCCGGCTGGCGGAGTACATCATCCCCACAGCCCAGGATATGCCCCGGGAGGTGGAGGTGGCCTTCCTGTTCCAGGAGGGCGATCCGCCACGGGGTCTCGGCGAACTCCCCATGGATGGAACGGCGCCCGCCTTGATCAACGCCGTGGTGCACGCCCTGGGTACGGAGGTGTTTCAGATTCCTGCCACGCCGGATCGGCTGATGGCCTGGCACCTGGAAATCAAAAAATGAAGATCCGATTTCGTCTCAACGGACGCTGGGTTGAAACCGAGGTGGCACCCACCGAACGGGCCCTGGACCTGCTGCGGGACCGACTCGGGGTGCTTTCCGTGAAGGAAGGATGCGGGGAGGGGGAGTGCGGGGCCTGTTCCATCCTCTATAACGGCCAGCAGGTGCTCTCCTGTTTACTGCCGGCGGTACATCTGGAGGATGCCGAGGTCTGGACCGCCGAGGGTCTGCAGAATCATCCCGTGGCAAAGGCCTTTCTGGAAGAGGACGCCCTGCAGTGTGGCTTTTGTACGCCGGGGTTTCTGGTGGCCGCTTTTGCCTATGTCGTCCAGGGGGGGAGCGAGGATCCTGAGGCCATCCGCGAGGCCCTGTCCAGCAATTTGTGCCGATGTACGGGGTATGTGCACATTCTCCGGGCCGTACAACGAGCCGTGAGGGAACATCATGCTTCACATTCCCGCGAGTGAGGCCGAACTCCTGGACATCCTGGCTCGCTATCCGGTTCAGGCCTTCTGGGCAGGGACCACGGACCTGATGGTGGCGTTTCAGCGTGGCCTGATCCCCTGGTCCGGGGAGGTCCACCATGTGAGCCTCCACCGGCTGCCCTGGACCGAGATTCGGGTTCATCAGGATGCCCTGGAACTGGGAGCCC
>CAZXAO010000052.1:0-5200 GCA_964638465.1 uncultured bacterium
TTTGCAGGCGCCGCAGGCTGTCCTCCACGGCCAGCAGGATGTGGTGGCGGCTCAGACCCTCGCCGTTGGGGCCGGCCCACATCCGGCCCCGCACCTTGGTGGCCAGCACGATCTGCCGCCGTACACCACGGTCCTTGATCCACCGTCCGATGATCTGCTCGGCCACGCCGCCGGGGTTGCCCTCGGCCCACACCGAGTAGACATCGGCCGTGTCCAGGCAGTTACCCCCGGCTTCCAGATTGGCATCCATCACCTGGAAGGCCGCCTTTTCGTCGGCCGTCCAGCCGAATTGCATGGTGCCCAGGCAGAGTTCGCTGATCTTCAGCCCGGTGCGGCCCAGTTTCCGGTACTCCATACCGTGTTCCTCCGGTTTCTCAAGATTTTACGGGGCCCTGCAGGGTTCGTCGCCTGGCGGCGCGGCTGGCGACCCTCAATGGTCCGCCGTATATTGAAGACAACACCCACAGGAGGCACGCCATGGAGGTGCTTAAAGAGATCCCGGTGAACGGTCGTCGGGTGGTCATCGGCGTGGGCGACATCACCGAGGAGACCGTGGATGCCATCGTGAACGCAGCCAATTCCCGACTCCAGCACGGAGGCGGGGTCGCCCGGGCCATCGTGCGCAAGGGCGGCAGGATCATCCAGGAGGAGAGCAACCGGATTGGCTATGTCCCCGTGGGCCAGGTGGCGGTGACCACCGCGGGCCGGTTGCCGGCCCGGTATGTGATCCACGCCGTGGGCCCCCGATGGGGCGAGGGCGACGAGGATCGGAAGCTCCGGGACGCCGTTCGGAACGCCCTGCAAAAGGCCGAAGACCTGGGCCTTCAGAGTATCGCCCTGCCCGCCATTTCCATGGGCATCTTCGGGTTCCCCCGCGACCGGGGGACCCGGATCCTCCTGGAGACCGTCGTGGACTTCTTGAAACAGCAGGCCCGGAGCCTCCAGGAGGTCCGGCTTGTGGACCTTTCCCGGGAGACCGCCGGATTCTACCTGAAGGCCGCCGAAGCCCTGGGGTTGTAACCCTATGTCTGACCGGTGGACCCTACCGGTGTTCGTTCTTTTCGCATACCTGGTGGGCTCGGTTCCCTTCTCGGCCTGGGTGGCCCGCTGGCGCGCCGGCGTGGACCTCCGGCGGATCGGCGATGGCAATGTCGGGGCCCACAACTGCGGCCGGGCCGCCGGCTTCCTCTGGGGCGTGCTCTGTGCCCTGCTGGATGGCTCTAAGGGCGCCCTGATCGGCTGGATCGTCCTCCAGACACCCATTTCCCCTGCGCTCCGCTGGTGGCCCGGCGTGGCCGTCCTCTTCGGCCACCAGTATCCCCTGTTTCTTCGGTTCCGTGGGGGCAAGGGGATTTCCACAGCCCTCGGGTTCCTTCTGATGCTCTATCCCCTGCCCACCCTGAAATCTGTGGTGGTGATCCTCCTGCTCTTCGGGGCCTTCCGCAACCTGGACCTGGCCCTGACCATTGGCCTTGCCTCCCTGGTACTCCTGTGGGTACCCACCACGGGCACCCCCCGGGCCGACCTGCTCCGGATCACCGGCTACCTGGTGCTCATCGGCCTGAAAAAACTCCTGGATCTACCCTACGAACGCTGGGTCCGAGAGCACACCCGCTCGTCCTGATCACCCGCGGCGTTGCCGTTGCGCAGAGGGCGGCATAGAATACGAGAATGGCCGTGGAACGACTTGCCCAGTTGAAACGGCAGGTGCGGGGACTCCAGCGAAAGTTGTCCACCCTGGCCCGCAACCTGACGGACTACGAGCAGGCCCGCAGGGCCGGGCGGGACCCCTTTGACCTGGCCCGCAGACTCCAGAAACTGGAAAAACAGGTCCGGGAGGCCGCCCTGCCCGATGCCCTGCGGGAGGACCTCCTGCGCTGGATCCAGTATGAGCACACGCTGCTTCAGGAACAACGCCGGGGGTACCAGGTGCGGTTCGTGCAGGAACTGGCTCAACAGCTGGAGGCGCTGGGCTTCCGCCTGGAAGGCCAGCTGCCCCGGCTCTACGCCGGTTTGTACCAGATTTTCCCCTCCTTTGAACAGGGGACCGTAAAACTCTCCTGGGGACCAGAACCCGTGGTGACCCTGAAGGGACTGGATCCGGATCGGGTGGTCCGGGCCTTGAAGGAACACGAAAAGAGCCTCCAGCGGCCCTTCGTGGCCCAGGAGTTCTTTGACCTCCTGGTGCGTGCCTATCGCCGGGCCCGGCGGGAAACCCCGGGCCAGGACCCCCGGGTGCCGCTGGCCGAGGTGCACCGCCAGCTCACCTTGATGCTTCAACCCCGATCCTTCTGGCAAAACCCGGTGCGGAGCCGGTTCCGGGAGTATCCCCGCACCCACTTTGCCTACGACCTGTATCGGCTCCGGCGTTCTTCCCTGGGCCCAAGGATTCGCCTGTATGTGGCCACCTTTGACCAGACCCGGGACCCCTCCCGGGCCCTCTTTGTCCCCGACAGCGACCACCGGGGGACCCGATACGCCTACCTGGTGGTGGAAGAGAACCATGCTCAGCAAGCGTGAAGCCCGGCAGATTCTCCATCCCCTGGCCGAAACCGGTACACCCGCGGAGTTCGGCCTGGAACACTACACCGTGGGCCTGGACCCCTTCCTCCGGGTCATTGACGAGGAGTACCTCTCGGACTACATCCAGATGGGAGGCGCAGCCTTCAAACTGGTGGTGGGCAGCTACGGCGGCGGGAAAACCCACTTCCTGTATGTGGTGCGGAACCTGGCCTGGCGACGGGGGTACGCCACCAGCTATGTGCCCCTCTCGCCCACCGAGTGCCCCTTTAACCGCCTGGACCTGGTGTATCGGGCCGTGATGGCCAACCTGGCACCGCCCTACGACCCCGAACACGCCCCCACCACCTATCACCGGGGCATTGAGGCCTTCCTGCACCACTGGTTTGCCACCAAACGCCCCCTCCTGGACACCGAGGAGAAACTCCAGACCTACCTGGAGGGCATCACCGGCCTGGAGAGCACCAGCTTCGCCCGCGCCGTGCGGCTCGCCTTTGAGGCCCTGTACCACGAGGATTCCGAAACCTACGAGCAGGCGGTACAGTGGCTCAAGGGCGAGGACCTGGATCGGGCCACCCGGAACCGCCTGGGCATCACGGAACGCCTGGATCGTACCACGGCCCTGCGGATGCTCCGCAGCCTGGCCCAGTGGGTCCGGAGCATCGGCTACACCGGCCTCGTGCTCCTGTTTGACGAGGCCGAACGCGGCCTGAGCATCGCCTCGTCCCGGGAGAAACGGGCAGCCCTGGACAATCTGCGGCAGATCATTGACGAAACTGGCAATGTCCGGTTTCCGGGGGTCATGATCTTCTACGCCGTACCCGATGTGCGGGCCCTGCTGGACGAACGCCTGGAAACCTACGAGGCCCTGCGACAACGCCTCACCGGCGCCCTGAAGGCCACCAACCCCTCGGGCGTACGCATTGACCTGGAACACCTGGGCATGGACCCGGTGGCCTTCCTGGTGGAACTGGGCCAGAAGCTCGCCCGGCTGTACGAGGTGGCCTACGAGTTTTCCTTTGATCCCCAGGTGCTGGAAAAGACCATCCACCTCTTCGCCCAGGAGGCCGTTCAGTTCCGCCACGCCGACATCGGGTACCGCCGGGTGTTCGTCAAGGGGATCCTGCAGGCCTTTCACCGACTCCGGCTGGAAGGCCAGCGCACCCCCGGCCGTCCCGAGGTCCAGCAGATGCTCATGGATGAGGTGCGGGCCCTGGAGGAACAAACCCTGGAAGAGGCCGACCTGGAAGAGTTCTGATGCGCATTCGCCATCCCCTGTTCGGCGAGGGCACGGTGCTCCGGGACCGCTGGTGGGGCAGAGAGTACTATGTGGCCTTTGACCAGGGTCTGAGCCTCTGGGTCCGGGCGTCGGAGGTGGAACCCCTGTCACCCCCATCGGAGGGCCCCAGCCCTAAGCCGCAGCGCATCCAGGTGCAGATCCGCACCGGGGGCGACCTGGAGGCCCGCCGGATGATTGAGGCCTTTAAACTGGGCATCGTCCCCCAGTACGCCGTGCAGGGCTTCACCTTCGGCCGGGAGGCCGAGCTCCAGCGGTTCCATCAGGCCCTTCAGGACTTTGAACGCACCGGCGGCCAGGTGCTCCTGGTGGAGGGCGAGTACGGCAGCGGCAAAACCCACCTCCTGAACTACTTCGCTCACCACGCCCTACAGCAGGGGTTTGCCGTGGCCCGAGCGGAACTCCACCCCCTGACGGCCACCCCCACCCGCCCCAAACGCATCTGGCGGGAACTGTGCCGGAACTTCCAGGTGTTCCACGAGGGCCGTTTCTACACCTGCCGGGAGTTCGTAGAATCCTTCGTGGCCGAAGCCGACCTGCCCCGCCCCCATCCCCTCCTCAGCCCCTTTCAACGGGCCTGGCAACGCTCCCAGGATCACGACCTCCTCCTGGACTGGCTCCTGGGAGAACCCCTGGACCGGGATTACCTGGATGCCCTGCACCAGTGGCGGCTGCCTGTGCTCCTGGATCACTCGTCGGCGGCGGATCTCTATATCAACCTGCTGAACACCCTGGCGTACCTGCTGCGCGAGGCCGGGCATCCCGGCCTCATGATCCTCCTGGACGAAGCCGAGGGCCTGTTCCATGTGTACTGGTACGAGTACCGTCGGTGGTACATGGCCCTGGGGTTCCTGAGGGGGCTGATCCACGCCTCCCGCGGCGGCCCGGCTCTGCTGGAACTGGACCTCTTGCCCGGAGAAGCCCGGGATGCCGAGGGGGTACTCTATCCCGCGGGTCGGCTGGACCGCATGGGACTGATCCACTCCGGTGTTCGGCCAGTGCCCTACCTCTATGCCCTGCCCTCGGGCCTCTTCACGGTGATCGCCTTTACACCCCTTTTTCGGAGTGCCTACGAAGACCTGAAGGAGCGCGTGGGGTCCAGGGCCGTGCTGGAACTCCGTCCCCTGGGCCGCGAGGACCTGGCCCGGATCTTTGACGCCACCGTAGACCTGTATCGCCGGGCTTTTCCCGGATACGAACCCGACGAGGCCGAACTCCGCCGGTTCCGCACCTGGTTCCTGGAAACCTTCGGCCGGGCAGGGATCCGGATGTTTCTGGAGAATCTGGTGAATGCTCTGGACCTCTCACGACACTACGGCCGCCTGATCCAGGAGTGAGGCCCCGGGCCACCGGGAAGGCCACGACCCTGCACAGGAAGCCGGG
>CAZXAO010000052.1:5300-9552 GCA_964638465.1 uncultured bacterium
GCACCGCAGTCCATAGGTGTTTCTCCTTCGGGGTCGCCGTACTTGACACCGGGCCCGGATTGCCCCACCATAGGCCTCTGATGGCACAGCAGCGCCGGACAACCGGAACCCTGTTGGCCCGCCAGGGCTGGTGGTGGCCCGGGGACGGGGGTCCGGGTGGCGTCTGCTGAGCCACACCGGTCATCAAGGCTTCCGGGCCCCCGGTTCCGCAGGAACCGGGGGCCCGGCTCTTTTTTAAACCAAGGAGGTGACCATGAAGGTGTTGCTGTCCGAACAGGACCTGCCCAAACGGTGGTACAACCTGGCAGCCGATCTGCCGGTACTGCCCGGCCCGCCCCGGCACCCCAGGACCGGCGAAGTGATCGGACCCGAGTTCCTCTCCCCCCTGTTCCCCCGGGCGCTCATTGAACAGGAGGTAAGCCGAGACCGGGAAATTGAAATCCCCGAGCCCGTTCGGGAGGCCTATCGGCTCTGGCGGCCCACGCCGCTCGTCCGGGCCCGACGATGGGAACGGGTGCTCCAGACCCCCGCCCACATCTACTTCAAGTACGAGGGCGTGAGTCCCGTGGGAAGCCACAAGCCCAATACCGCCGTGGCCCAGGCCTTTTACAACCGCGAGGAGGGGGTCCGGCGGCTCACCACGGAGACCGGTGCTGGCCAGTGGGGCAGCGCCCTGGCCTTTGCAAGCCGGCTGTTTGACCTGGAATGTCGGGTCTACATGGTGCGGGTCAGCTACGAACAGAAACCCTACCGGCGGGTGCTCATGGAGCTCTTCGGTGCCGAGGTGATTCCCAGTCCCAGCGAACACACCGAGGCCGGCCGCCGGATCCTGCGTGTGGATCCCGAAAGCCCGGGCAGCCTGGGGATTGCCATCAGCGAGGCCGTGGAGGATGCCGCTGCCCGGACGGACACCCACTACAGCCTGGGCAGCGTGTTGAACCATGTGCTCCTGCACCAGACGGTGATCGGCCTGGAGGCCCGGAAGCAGATGGAACTCGTGGGCGAGGCCCCCGACATCCTGATCGGTGCCATCGGCGGTGGCTCCAACTTCGCCGGCCTCACCTTTCCCTTTATCGGCGAGATGCTCCGGGAAAAGAGCCGTCGGTACCGGGTGATCGCCGTGGAATCCCGGGCGGCTCCCTCGGTCACCCGGGGGGTGTACGCCTACGACTTCGGGGATACGGCCGGCCTGACGCCCCTTTTGCCCATGTACACCCTGGGGCACCGGTTCATGCCCCCGCCCGTCCACGCCGGAGGACTCCGGTATCACGGTATGGCGCCCCTGGTGTCCCTGTTGTACCGGGAGGGCTATGTGGAGGCCGTAGCCGTGAATCAGGTGGAGGTGTTCCAGGCGGCCCACGAGTTCGTGCAGGCCGAGGGGATCGTGCCGGCTCCGGAGTCTGCCCACGCCATCAAGGTGGCGCGGGACGAGGCCCTGCGCGCCCGCGAGGAGGGCACCCGGCGGGTGATCCTCTTCAACCTCTCGGGGCACGGCCACTTTGACCTGGCCGCCTACGACGATTACCTGAAGGGGAAACTCCAGGCGAGTGAAGCCCAGGAGGAGGCGATCCAGGAGGCGCTACAGCACCTGCCCCGGCTGCCCGAGACCGGCCACCCATAAAAGGTGCTGGAGCCGGGCCAGGATGGAAGGATGCGTGTCCGAGGGCAGGTCGGCGATGGAGAGGCGACCGGCCTCCCGGGCCTGTTGGACCAGAGTCCGGAGTTCCCCGGGATCCAACCAGCCGTAGGGCGGATACCGGTCGTAGCGTTCCGGTCCGGGTTCGTCCAGGGCCAGCACCGTGGCCGGTGTCCTCCGGGCCACGGCAAAGCGGTGCCTTCGGGGGATGCGCTCCAGCAGCAGGGACAACAGGTCTTTGCTGTCTACCGGGCCTTCCGGAAGCAGGGGAATCCCCAGGGCATGGCCGAATCGCTCCAGGAATCGCCGGAGCAGGGTTCCACTGGCCTGGTGAACACTATAGGGGTGCTGCTCCAGGGCCTGACGCAGAGCCTCCCGGACCTCCTGGTGCACCTCCTTCTGGGGCAGGGAGAGATAGGGGGCCAGGCGTTCCAGATAAGCGGCCAGGTCTTCCATCAGGGCCTGCACCAGGATGCGGTAGTGTACCCGGACCAGCATGTTGGCCACGGCCTCCAGGTCTAAGAGGCCCAGGGCCACAGTGTCGGCCAGAAATTCGTTGGTGTAAGCGATCGCTGTGTTCCATCGGAGAAGGGTCCGGGTTCCGAGGAGCTGGATCAGGGTCTGGAACCCCAGGCCGTACACCACTGCGGGAAACAGGGCAAGCAGGGGGCCCACCCGGGGCAGGTAGGCGCCGTAGATCAGCACATAACCTGCGTACCTTAGCACCCGGAAGGGGGCCAGGTACACCAGGCGGAGGGCATTCTGGAGGCCGGTATGCGCCCAGAGGTGGCCCACCTCGTGGGCGAGCACGGCGTCCAGAGGGGCGTCCCGCAGGATTTCGGGGCGGGTGGGGACCAGCAGAAGGTCGTTGCGGCTCCCCGGGCGGTCCATAACGGCCAGGAAGGGCACGGATTCCAGGGCCGCCACCCGGAACCGGGGCGGCTGGAGGCCCAGTTTTCGGGCCAGGTTCCGGGCGCGTTCCCGCAGTTCCTGGACGGTAATGCCCGCAATGCGGTCCGAGTCCTTCAGATACCGGACCCCGGGGGCCAGGTAGCCGGTCATCCCCAGGAGAACCACCAGGGCAACGGTGATGAGAACCCCCAGGACCCGGAGGCCTGAGGGTGGAACGAGTTCAGGCACGGGAACGAGGAGGGGGGTGGCGTCAAACTGGAGGCTCAGGAGCAGAAACAGGAGGAGCAGGGAGAAGCCAGCCATGCGAAGGTGCTGGCCCACCAGACGCTGGCGAAGGTTTTTGAGGGCGTGCTGGGTGCGGGAGATCATCCAGCGGTGTGGGGGCGGCGTCGCAGTGAGCGTTCCAGCCGTTTCCGGCGGTTCAGCTCGGTCTGGAGCAACCGCTGGGCCCGGCGAATGGCCTGGTCCACGGGCAGCACGCCCCGCAGGGCGGGTTCCAGGCCCTCGGTGGACAGGTATCGTCGGCCGGTGAACCAGATGGGATCCCGGGGTTCAAAGGTAGCGTGTTCCAGCTGGAGCATCCCCTCCCGCATTCCGGGGACCTGGCTCAGGAAGTCCCGCAGCAGGGGTTGATCCAGGGCACTGCGGCGCAGGGGGATGTAGCCGGTCCCGGCGGACCACAGGGCCTGGATCTCGGGCCTGAGAAAGAAGCGGACAAAGCGGGCGGCACCCTCCTGCTGGGCCCGGGTAACGCCCTTGAAGATGGCCACATTGGTGCCGGAAACCACCACCAGGGGCTTTCCGAAGCTGGGCACCGGGGCCACCCCCAGGTCAAAGTTGATGGCCTCCTTCATAAAGGCGTAGGAGACGATGGTCCCCCAGATCATGGCCACATGGCCCGTGGCGAAGTCGTTCTGGTGTCGGTATCCCGTGGTCAGGTAGGCACAGGAGTCCCGGTAAATGAGGTCCACCATGTACTGCAGTACCTCCCGGGCCTCGGGGGAGTCCAGCACGATGGAGTCCCCCTGGATCACGCGGCCGCCCTTCTGATACAGCATGGTCAGGAACCACCAGACGCTCACGGGAAAGGCGGTGCCGTAGATGTCCACGGTGCCGTCGCCGTCGGTATCCAGGGTGAGGCGTTTGGCCACCCTGCGGAACTCCTCCCAGGTCCGGGGAAAGGAGTCAATGCCGTACTGGCGGAAGAGATCGCGGTTGTAGTAGAACACGGGAACGCTTTTGTTGAAGGGGAAGGTGATGAGCCGGCCGTCAAAACGGTTGTCCTCCAGGAGCACGGGCCAGAGGTCGGCCAGCACAGAGTCCTCAAAGTAGGGCTGGAGAAAGGATTCAAAGGGTTCAATCTTGCCGTTGTCCAGGAGTTCGGAGGTCCAGGACTCGTACACCTGGGCGAGCACCGGGGGTTTGTTGGAGGCCACGGCTCCCATGAGTTTCTGGGAAAGGGTGCCGTAACTGCCCATGTTGACCGACACCACGGGCAGGTCGGCCTGCTGGTTGTACAGGGTGATGAGGGAGTCCAGCACATCCCCCAGGGGGCCGCCCATGGAGTTCCAGAAGACCACCTGATGGGAATTGGGGCGGGTGTTACAGGAGAAGCCCAGGAGGGCGAAGAAGGCAAGGCCCAGAATGCGGAAAAGCCGTGATTTCATAGGAAAAAGTCGGGGCGAGTGGATTTGAACCACCGAC
>CAZXAO010000053.1:0-9466 GCA_964638465.1 uncultured bacterium
CACGGGCATCGGCGCCTCGGATGTCCGCGAAGCCCTCCACCAGGGCCAGAAGTGGAAACTGCTGGTGCGGGTGTGGCGGGAAGGGAGCCGGGTCCGCGCCCGCGTGGCCCCGGAACGGGTGGATGCCTCCCATCCCCTCTACGGCATTGATGGCGTCACCAACGCCCTGACCTTCTATTCCGACACCCTCGGGACCACCACCATCGTGGGGCCCGGTGCCGGCTCCCTGGAGACCGGCCACGCACTGCTCATGGACCTTCTGGACATCCACCGGGCCCTCCAGCGACGGGGCACCGGTTCCCTTTAAAGGAGGCTTTGCCATGAAGATGCTCCTCGGCGGCCACTGGGTAGACCGGGACGAAAAGATCCCGGTGCTGGACCCCCAGGACGAGTCCGTCATTGACACGGTGCCGGCCGGCACCCCGGAGGATGTACGGCGCGCCTTTGAGATCGCCGAAAAGGGCGCAGAGATCATGCGGAACCTCGCCACCTACGACCGATACGAGATCCTGCTCAGGGCAGCCCGACTGCTGGAGGAACGGCTGGAAGAGTTCTCCCGGCTTATCGCCCGGGAGGGCGTCAAGACCATCCGCGAGGCCCGCAAGGAGGCCGCGCGGGCCGTGAACACCCTCACCTACGCTGCCGAAGAGGCCAAACGCCTACAGGGCGAGGTGGTCCACTTTGACGCCGACTTCCGTCGCGACCGCCGCGTGGGCTACTGGCTCCGGGAACCCGTGGGCATCGTGCTGGCCATCACCCCGTACAACGATCCCCTGAACATGGTGGTCCACAAGGTGTCGCCCGCCATTGCGGCGGGGAACGCCGTGGTGCTCAAGCCCGCCACCGTCACCCCCCTGTCGGCCCTGAAGTTCGGCGAACTCCTCCTGGAAGCCGGCCTGCCTCCGGAGGCCCTGAACATCGTCACGGGACGAGCCTCGCAGATCGCCGACGCCCTGGTTACCGATCCCCGGCCCCGGGTGATCACCTTCACCGGTGGCACCGAAGCGGGCGAGGACATCATCCGCAAGGCTGGCCTCAAGAAGGTGATGATGGAACTGGGATCCTCGTCCGCCGTCATCGTCATGGACGACGCCGACCTGGATCGGGCCGTGCCCCTCACCGTGGACGGTGCCTTCTGGGCTGCGGGCCAGAATTGCATCGGCGTGCAGCGGGTGTACATCCACCGGGCGGTGTACGACACCTTTATGGAGCGATTCCTGGAGCACACCCGCCGCATCCAGGTGGGCAACAAACTGGATGAAGCCACCGATATGGGGCCCATGATCACCCGGAGCGAGGCCGATCGCGTGGAATCCTGGATCCGGGAAGCCGTGGAGATGGGGGGCAGACTGCTCTACGGCGGCGAGCGACAGGGCAACTTCATCTGGCCAACGGTGCTGGAAAAGGTTCCCCGGGGCGCCCGCGTGGTCTGCCAGGAGGTCTTCGGCCCCGTGGTGGTGGCCTGGCCGGTGGAAAGCCTGGAGGAGGCGATTCGCCGCGCCAACGACACGGAGTACGGGCTGCATGCGGCCATCTTCACCCAGGACCTGGATCGGGCGTTCCAGGCTGCCCGCGAACTCCGATTCGGGGGCGTGATGATCAACGATTCCACCGACTTCCGCGTGGACTACATGCCCTTCGGCGGCTACAAGAAGTCCGGTCTGTGGCGTGAGGGTCTGCGGTTCGCCATAGAGGTGATGACCGAGATCAAACTGGTGGCCTTCAATGTCCGCTGGCCTGGAGGGTGAACCATGGATTTCCTGTGGATTGCCCTGCTTTTGGCCGCCCCACCCCCCGTGGCCCAGGGGCATCGCGGCATGGGGCCGGGCATGGGCCGGGGAAGGATGGGCGGAATGATGGCCAGGGTCACAACCTCCCTGCCCACGGCCACCTCAGAACTCTTCGCTGGCTCCGGCACCTGTGTGCTGTGCCACGCAGGGGGCGGCGGCTCCTTTCAGACCGCCGAGGGGCAGAATGTGTCGCCCGTGGCCCTCTGGCAGGGCACCATGATGGCCAACGCCTTCCGGGATCCCGTGTTTCGGGCCAAGGTGCAGGCAGAAGTCCAGGAGAATCCCTCCCTGGAGGCCTACATTGAGGACAAGTGTCTCACCTGCCATGCTCCTATGGCCTTCACCGAGGCCCATCGGCAGGGAACCGGGTACTATCGTTTCCAGCAGGCGGAAGCCAACCCCCTGGCCCGGGACGGCGTCAGTTGCACCCTGTGTCACCAGATCGTCCCCGACAACTTCGGAGAGGCCTCCAGTTTCTCTGGCGGCTACCGGGTCAACGAGCGGCACGAAGCCTACGGCCCTCACAAACATCCCATTGCCATGCCCATGATCCGCCATAGCGGATACCGGCCGGTGTACAGTGAGCATATCCAAGAGGCCGCCCTGTGTGCCACCTGCCACACCCTGTTCACGCCCACGGTGAACGACCAGGGCGAGGTGGTGGGCGAGATCCCGGAGCAAACCCCCTTCCTGGAGTGGCTCAACAGCGTTTATCCGGATTCCGGGCTCACCTGTCAGGCGTGCCACATGCCAGCCCTCCAGGAGCGGCTCCGCATCACCACCATGCCCCGAATGGCGCCCCGCCGGGCCCCCATCCACCCCCACGAGTTCGTGGGCGGCAATACCTATGTGCTAACCCTGCTGGAACGCTACGGTGATCTCCTGAAAACGGCCGCTCCCGCTGCAGCCTTCCAGGAGAAACGCACCCAGGCCCTGGCGAACCTCCGGCGGGCTGCCCGGTTGACCGTGGAGCACCAGGGCTGGACAGGGGATACCCTGTTGCTGGTCGTACAGGTGGAAAACCTCACGGGCCACAAGTTCCCCACGGGTTATCCCAGCCGACGGGCCTGGCTGGAAGTGGAGGTGCTCCAGGATGACCGCGTGGTGTTCCACTCCGGTGCCTGGGATTCCACAGCGGGCGACCTGCAGGGCCTGGACACCCCGTACGAACCGCACCATCGGGTGATCACCCAACCGGACCAGGTGCAGGTGTACGAATCCGTTATGGCCACGCCAGAGGGCCAGGTGACCCAGAGTCTGCTTCGGGGGCTCCGCTATGTGAAGGACAACCGGATTCCGCCGAAAGGGTTTCGGCTTCAGGGTCCGCACACGGAGCACACGGCCATCCTGGGCCAGGCCGCCGAAGACCCGGACTTCAATCGGGACCGGGACATGGAGGGCACAGGGACGGACCGGGTGTTCTATCACATCGGTGGGCTCTCCCCCCAGGGCCAGTATACGGTTCGGGTGACCCTGTGGTACCAGGTGCTCAAGCCGCGATTTCTCCAGCACCTGCTGAGCCACGAAGGCGACTGGATCACCTACCTGCGGCAGATGACGAAGGAAACGCCCGAAACCCCGGTGGCCGTCGCCACCGCAACCCTGTCCATTACCCCTTAGCCTTTCGTGCCCTGGCGGGCAGCCCGGTCCCGGGCTGCCCGCCAGGCATCTCCTTCCCGTCTCTTCACCGGGTTGCCAGAGGGCGGGAGGGTGTGTACAATTAAAGGCCCGTGGGCGGTTAGTTCAGCTGGTGAGAACGCTGGTTTCACATACCAGAGGTCGGAGGTTCGAGTCCTCCACCGCCCACCATTTTTTATGCCCTTCCTCCGGTTCCACTTCTACCGTGTCGGATCCACCCACCAGAAGGCCCGGGAACTCCTGAACGATGGGGTTCGTCCCCCCTTCGTCGTCCAGGCTGAACTCCAGGAGGCCGGGCGGGGCCGCTACGGGCGCACCTGGTACTCCCCCCCGGGCGGGCTCTGGTTCACGGTGGTGTTCCCGGCCACTCCGCCGGAACGGTTCGTGCGGGTCACCGTGTTTGCCGCCGAGGCCGTGGCCCGGGTTCTGGAAACCGCCCGCGTGCGGGAAGTGCGGATCAAGGTGCCCAACGACCTCGTGCTTCAGGGGCGAAAGATCGGGGGGGTTTTGGGCGAGTGGGATCCCCGGGCGGCGCTTCTGGGCATTGGCCTCAATACCCGGGTTCGGGGGTTCCCTGAAGAGGTCCGAGCTCGGGCCGGTTCTGTGGAACAGTTGGGCGGTGTGGCCCTAAAACACCCCGAGTTGCTCCAGAGGATCCTGGACCATCTGAACGCCCTGTACGAGGCCGTGCTCCAGGAGCGGGATCAGTCCTGGTACCAGGCCTGGCACCGCCGTTTGCTCGGGCTCGGAAAACGCGTCCGCTTCGGATACCCTCCTCTGGGCCAGACCATCAAGGGAATCTTTGAGGGGGTCACGCCCCGTTTTGAGCTCCGGGTGGACGGAGCCCTGTATGACCTGGCCCAGGTCAAGGATTTTCGCGAGGTACCGGGGGACTGAAGGCCCGGCTCCACCGGGCCACCATCTCCGCAGGTCTTCGGCCTATCCCCACCACCCGGATCTTCCGGGCATCGTTCAAGAACTCCAGGAAGATCTCCAGGCGTTCGGCAGGCAGGAGGTCGCCCAGGCGTTCGGCCCATTCCACCACCACCAGGTGATGGTCAAACACCTCGGGGATCCCCAGCTGGACGATTTCGTCCACCTGGTCGGCCTGTAGCCGATAGAGGTCCAGGTGATACAGATCCCCCCGGTCGCCACGGTACCGGAGCATGATCAGAAAGCTGGGGCTCCGGACGCGTTTGATGCCCAGCCCGCGGGCCAGGCCCCGCACGAAGGTGGTTTTGCCTGCACCCAGGGGGCCGAACAGGGCCACCACCAGCGGAGGTTCCAGGTAGGGTGCCAGGCTTTGCCCCAGCGTCTGGGTTTCCATCGCCGAGCGGCTGATGACGCTGAATTCTTGACGCTCCATAGATCGGCCCTTAATTTTATGCCCATGCCCCTGTTCCTCCTTCTGGCCCTTCAACTTTCTGCTTCTCCCGTGTTCTTCTCCGCCCAACGCGTGATCTTTTTACAGGCGCCCCGGCGGGTGTTCCTGGTGGGAGACGCCCGGATCTCCTCTGGGTCTACCCGGTTGATGGCGGACTCCATTCTCTACTGGCCCGAAGCCCGGCTGTTGCGGGCCTATCGTCACTTCGTTCTGGTGGTCCAGAAGGATACCCTCCAGGGAGACAGCCTGTACTACAATGTGAACACCCAGCGGGGCATGGCCTTTGGAAGTCGGGGGAAGGTGGAAAAGGGATACCTGTACGGTGAGGTGGTCTACCGGTATTCCGAGGACGAGTACTGGATGAAAAACGGGCGGTACACCACCTGTGACGCCGAACCTCCCCACTACTACTTTGCCTCTCCTCGGATGCGGGCCACCCGCAATGACATGGCCGTGGCTTCGCCCGTGGTGTTCCGCCTGATGGGGTTGCCCATCCTGGAGCTCCCCTTCTGGTACTTCCCGGTGGGGGGTGGGCGTCGTTCTGGTCTCCTCACGCCCCGATACGGACGGTCGGGCAGCGATGGCTTCTACCTCCGGAATCTGGCCTACTACTGGGCCATCAACAACTACATGGATCTCACGGTGTTCCTCAATCTGATTGAGCGGCGAGGAATCCAGGTGGCCTTCGCACTGCCCTATGTGGTATACAAGAGATTTCGGGGCAAACTGGAGGGATCCTGGGCCAACGATCTGGTGGCAGGCCATCGCCGCTGGTCCCTGCAAGGGAGCCACAACCAGCAACTGCAGAACGGGGGCCGGATCACCGGCCAATGGCAGTATGTGTCCGATGTCAACTACCTGCAGGATTACTCCGAGGACAAGGAGGAGTGGCTCCGGGGGGAACTTCATTCCTACCTTGCCTACAGCCACACCTGGCGAAACCTGATCCACTACAGCGTATCGGCCGACGAACGCCGGGACCTGGCCCGCGGGACCCACATCCTCACCCTGCCCTCGGTCTCCTCCGATCTTTTCAGTGTGCGGTACGGCAACCTGGACGCCTCCAGCCGGATCCGGTTCGTGGGGGGCAAGGACGCCGACAGCCTGCCCTATCGCTGGGTGATCCAGGCCCATCCCGCCGTGTCCTGGCCTGCCCGGTGGTTCCGGTACCTCCAGGTACGGCCCTCGGTGAACCTCACGGCCACCGTGTACGACCGGGACACCGCCGGCCATCTTCGGGCGCGTGCCGTCCCCTCCCTTCAGGTTCAGTTGAGCACGGTGATCTATGGTCTTTCCCGCTTTGGCATCGGTCCGGTGGAACGGGTCCTTCAAACCCTCAAGCCCCGTCTGGTGTTCACCTACACCCCCCGGGTGGACCAGGGCTGGATTGACCCTTTCCGGGGCCAGGGTCCCATCCCGCCAGTCCGACAGGGGAGTTTCACCCTGAGCAACGACTACGAGGTGAAGTGGCGGCAGGGCGATCGGGTGATCAAGATGCCCGTACTGGCTTCCGGATTGAGCCTGGCCTACGACCTGGAGCGTTCACCCGGTGAGCGGCTGAGCCCGCTTCAGGCGTACGCCCGATGGTTCCCGGGGAAACCGGTGAACGCTCGTCTCTCGGCCACCTGGGATCCCCAGGTGAACAGCGATCTTGCGTGGCGGTTCCGATGGGGACCCGGAGGGATCCAGGCCGACACGGTGGCCCCGGACACGGTCCCTGCGGATACCCTGGCTGGGACCACGGATCAGGAGGTTGGGTCGGCGGCCACCGGGGCCCTTAGATGGTCCGTGCGGGTTCAGCACACCTACACCTGGCGCCCCACCCGCCGGAATTTCTTTACGCTGAGCCTGAGCGGCAATCCCACCCGGCGATGGCGGCTGAGTTACCAGGTGAGTTACGACGCCGTGCAGCAACGGATCATGAGCCAGAGCCTCACACTGCAACGGGATCTCCACTGTTTCCAGGCGCAGTTTCGGTGGAGTACCTTTGGGGGCTCGTGGATCTACGACTTTCGCATCTGGATCAAGGCCCTGCCGGACATCAAGATCCAGCGGTCCTTCCTGGAGGCTTTACTCCCCGGTTGATTCCCGGTCTTTGGCCTGTTCCCAGAGGGCATCCATCTCTTCCAGGCTCAGGGTTTTCAGATCTTTCCCCTGGTCCCGGGCGGCGCGTTCTATCTCCTGAAATCGGCGGATGAACTTCAGGGCCGTTTGCCGGACCAGGTCCTCGGCGTTGAAGCCCAGGTGTCGGGCCAGGTTCACCAGGGCGAAGATCAGGTCGCCCAGTTCCTCGCCCACCCGGGAGGAACGGGCCTGCCCCTGTTTCAGGGCTTCGCGGATCTCGCGGACCTCTTCCTCCACCTTCTGAAGGGGGCCTTCTGCAGAGGACCAGTCAAACCCCACCCGGGCGGTCTTTTCCTGAACCTTCTGGGCCAGGAGCAGGGCGGGCAATGAGCGGGGTACGGAGTCCAGAAGCCCGCCTTTTTTGGACTTTTCCCAATTTTCCAGGAGTTCCTGTTGGTTCTTAAAGTGCCGGGTGCCAAACACATGAGGATGGCGTTCAATGAGTTTGGTCTTCAGGTCTTCCAGCACTTCGTCGGCCGTGAAGTTCCCGGCCTCCTCCTGGATCACCGTGTGCAGGAGGACCACCAGGATGGCGTCGCCCAGCTCCTCCTTGAGCTGGTCCGGATTTCCCTGTTCAATGGCTTCCAGGACCTCGTACGCTTCCTCCACCAGGGCGTACTTCAGGGATTCGTTGGTCTGTTTCCGGTCCCAGGGGCACCCGTCGGGGGCCCGCAGGCGTCGGACCAGTTGCAACACCTCTTCAAAGGTGGCCATGCGCTTGCTCCTCTTCTTCTATGGGTCTGCCCTGGAGGTCCAGGGACTCCAACACCTGCTGGATCCGCAGGGTATGGGGACCGGGGGACGTGGGGTCAGCGCCTGGAACCCGCACCTGAAGGTCCACCTCCGGCGCGTCGTAGGGGGTGCGGCCCACGGCAACGCCGTCCATTCCGGCTTCAAGCAGCACGGGGATCCGCTGGCCCACCAGTCGTTCCTGGGCGCGATGCACCAGTTGCTGGGCCACCGCCTGGATCACCGACAGGCGATCCTCCAGCACCTCAGCGGGAACCCGGGGTTCCCGGCGTGCAGCCGGCGTGCCCGGCTCTGGCCAGAAGGGGAACACCCCGATCCGTTCAAAGGCGGCAACCTCCAGAAAGGTCAGAAGTTCGGTAAAGTGCTCGTCGGTTTCCCCGGGGAAGCCCACGATGACCTCGGTTCGCAGGTACCAGTTCGGGAGATGGGTCCGGAACAGGTCCACGGCCCGCCGCACGGCCCGGGCGCCCCCGGCCCGTTGCATTGCCCTCAGAATCTCGGCCGAGGCGTGCTGGATGGGCATCTCCACATAGGGGGCGAGTTTGGGATGGTCCTTCATCGCCTGGATCAGAGCAGGGTTCACATGGACAGGATGCAAATAAAGGAGCCGGAGCCAGAAGGGGGCGGGCAGGCCGGCCAGGGCCTCCAGGAGTTGGGGCAGGGATGTCCGGGGTTCCAGATCCCGGCCATAGTCCCCCAGGTCCTGGGCCACCAGGATGATCTCCCGGGTCCCGGCTGCCAGCAGGTGCTGGATCTCTTCCAGCAGGTCGGGCACCGGACGGGACCGCTGTCGCCCCCGGATGGCGGGAATCGTGCAGAAACTGCAGGTGTGGTTGCAGCCGTCGGCCACTTTGACATAGCGATAGGGCAGCGGTCGGGGGAGGAACCGCGGCATCCGATGGTCCAGAAGGAACCGGGGACGCGTCTTCCGGCTCATCCGGAATCCCGGGCCCCGGAGGGCCTCCAGCACCCGGGGAATTTCGTCTATGCCCAGCACGGCGTCGGCCTGGAGCACCTCGGCGGGTAAGGCGTGGCGGAACCGTTCCACCAGACAGCCCGTGACCCCTACAAAGGCCACCTGGCCCTGCTGTCGCCGCTGGAGCCAGTACCGAATTTCCTCCAGGGACTCCTGCAGGGCGGGCTGGATAAACGCACAGGTGTTGATGAACACATGGCTGGCCTCTTCGGGATCAGTCGTCACGGACAGTCCGGCCCGGCGGATCAATCCCTGGAGTACTTCGGAATCCACTTCGTTCTTGGGGCATCCCAGGGTGATCACCGCCACCCGGGGGGATGCTGGGGGTCCGGGAACTGCCGTTTCTTGGTGCCCTTTCATGGCCTTGAAATATACACGGCGCCGACCCACAATAAAACCCGTTTTCAGGAGGTGCCGATGCGTTTTTCTACAGCGCTCCGGGAACCCGCCCGCCGGTTCCTTGAAGCCCTGGGCCATGCCGACATCGTGATCGGCATCCCGGCGTACAACAACGACCGCACCATCGCCAATGTCATCCGGATCGCGGCCCTGGGCCTGAACATGTACTTTCCGGACTACGACGCCCTGGTGCTGGTGGCCGACGGCGGCTCCGTGGACGACACCCGGGAACTGGCCGAAGCCGTGGAAATCGGATCCTATCGCGTGGAAAAACTGGTGACCATCTACCGGGGCGTGCCTGGAAAGGGCTCGGCCATCCGGGCCATCTTTGAGGCCGCCAACTTCCTGAAGGCCCAGGCCGTGGTCACCGTGGACGCTGACCTGCGGTCCATCACCCCCGAGTGG
>CAZXAO010000054.1:0-9452 GCA_964638465.1 uncultured bacterium
CCCTCCCCCCCAGGGCCCCCCGGAGATCGGCGAAGGCTCCCTCTTTTCTTCCACCGCCTCCCCACCAGAGTCCTCCGCCGAACCCGGTTCCCCCAACACCACCGAAGCCGCCCCTCCGGTCCGCGCCGTGCCCCTTTTTCAGGTGGACCACACCTATATCGTGGCCCGGGTGGAATCCGGCCTCGTGATCGTGGACCAGCATGTGGCCCACGAACGCGTGCTGTACGAAAAACTCAAGAACCAGGAGGTGAAGGTTCGCCTCCTGCTCTTTCCCATCGTGATGGACCTCTCTCCGGCCCAGCGGCGCTGGGTGGAGAAACACCTGGACGCCCTGAAACGGGCGGGTTTCGTCGTGGAGCTCCTCTCGGGCAACAGCATTTCTCTCAAGGGCGTGCCCGATGTACTCCAGGAGGTGACCAGGGAAACCTTCCTGACCCTCCTGGAAGAGGTTCAGCGCCAGCGAACACTGTCCGACGCCCACCTGGGGATCCTGAAGAGCCTGGCCTGCAAGGCCGCCATCAAGGCGGGCGATCCCCTCTCACCCGAGGAAATGCAGTCGCTTCTGGAACAACTCTTTGCCACGGAAAACCCCTACTTCTGCCCCCACGGTCGCCCCATCCTCATCCTGCTCTCCCGCGAAGAACTGGAACGCCGCTTCGGACGCAAGTAATCCGAAGGAGGTGACCCCGTGTCCCGGTGGCTGACCCTCCTCTTCCTCGTCCTGATTGCCCCGCTCCACGCCCTCCCTGCCCGGCCCCGGGCCCTGGCCCTGCCCGTGGCTGTCTGGGCCGACGACTTCGGCGCCCTCCCCAACGACACCCTGGACGATACCCGCGCCCTACAGGCTGCCCTGGACTCCCTGGCTGCCTGGGCCTGCCAGATCGGGTCCGCCCGCCACCGGCCCGCCTGCGAACGCCCCACCCAGAACCTGGACACCCTGGCCCTCTTCACCCTGCACCTGCGCCCCGGCGTGTACCGGATCCGCCACCCCCTCCGCATGGACTTCTTCAACCTGCGGCTGGAGGGCCACGGCGCCCTCCTGAAACCCACGCCCGACTTCCAGGCGGGCCACTGCCCGCCCGCGGTGCTGATCCTCTACTCCTCCGGCCGATGGATCGGCACCCACGGCTCCAATCTGCGGGGACGCGAAAACTGGGCCGTGGTCCGCGACCTCTCGTTGATCCGGCCCGAGGACTCCCCGGCCCGCATCGGCCTCTGGATCGGCTATCCCCGGGTGGATACCCTCCAGAACCCGGATGGGACCCCCGGTTGCCTTCCCCGAACCCTCCGCAACGCCTTCCTGAAAGTGGAGCAGGTGACCCTCTACAACTTCCCCAGGGCGGTGCAGTTCGGCAACCACACCTGGCGGATCACCTTTGAAAAGTGCCACTTCCACAACAACACCTTCGCGGTCTTTGCCAGCGACTCCATGGTGGCCGGCCAGACCTCGCGTCTGGACTTCGGCGAGAACCTCACCTTTGAAGGGTGCCTGTTCTCCGGCACCCGACTCTGGCTCAACACCGGAGCGTTCGCCTTCAGCCGATCCTCCTTCCTCTACAGCACCCTGGAGGTCAGTGGCGATGCCATCGTGTCTCTGGTACAGTGTCATCTGGAAAACCCGGGCGTGCGACCGCCCGAGGGCTACTTCGCCCGCGTCCTCCGCGGCCGGGACTACCGGAACCGGAAAAGGTCCGCCTTCCTGAGCCTGGACCAGTGCCGGATCGTGGTCTCCCCGGTGTATCCCGATACCTTCCTGCGCATCCCCCTGTTCTATGTGGACTCGGTCCAGGCCGGCCTGATCCTCCGGGACACCTATCTGCCCCGCACGGACAACTATCAGCCCCAGGACAGCGGTGGCCTGCGGGTGCTGGTGGCCGGGCCCGGCCCCGTGGTGGCCAGCGGGCTCCGGGACAACAACGCCTGGGGTGCCCGCTATGTGATCGCCAAAAGCCTCAACGCCCTGCTCAACGGCGACGCCGAAGCAGGCCTCCAATACTGGCAGGGCCACGGAACCGGCCTGACCAGAGACGGGGCGTACCGGGGTCGCCAGTCCTTCCAGCTGGCCCCCGGCGGATCCCTCCGACAACGGATTCCCGTCCAACCCTTCCAGAGGGTCTGGAGCCACCTGGTCTACCGAATCCAGGGGTCGGGCTCCCTGCGGCTGACCTTCCGGTACCTCCGGCCCCGGGGCAGCGGGCCGGACTCGGTGCTCAAGACCGTCCGGTACACCCTCCCGGCCAGGCCCCACTGGTTCATCTATGTGCCTCCCACCCATCGGGTGCCGCCGGGGGCCTCGGCAATGGAGTTCGTCCTGGAGTTCCAGGGCACGGCAAACAGCCGGGCCGATGTGGACGAGATCATCGTGAACCTCACGGACTGAAGCGGCCAGTCCCCTTTGCCTGGTGCTGTACAATTGCCCCTCAGGGAGGACCCCATGGAGTTCCAGCGAGTCCTGATCGCCAATCGCGGAGAAATCGCCGTCCGTGTGGCCCGAACGCTCCGGGAGATGGGCATCCAGAGCGTGGCTGTTTATTCCGAAGCCGACGCCCGGGCCCTGCATGTGCTGGTGGCAGACACCGCCCTGCCCATCGGCCCCCCGGAATCCACCGAGAGCTATCTCCACATGGACCGCCTGCTGGAGGCTGCCCGCCGGGCCGGCGTGCAGGCCATCCATCCAGGCTACGGGTTCCTTTCGGAGAACGCCGAGTTCGCCCGCCGGGTACAGGAGGCCGGCCTGGTGTTCATCGGACCCTCGCCCGAGGCCATGGAGGTCACGGGCGACAAACTCCAGGCCCGGCGTCGGGCCCAGCGGGCCGGCGTGCCCGTGATTCCGGGCACCACCGAAGCCCTCTCCGACGCCCTGGAAGCCCTGGCAGCCGCCCGAAGGATCGGCTTCCCCGTGCTCCTCAAGGCCGCCCTCGGGGGCGGGGGCAAGGGGATGCGCGTGGTCCGGACCGAAGAGGAGTTCGTTTCCCTCTTCAACCTGGCGTTTCAGGAGGCTCAGGCCGCCTTCGGCGACGGTCGCCTCTATGTGGAAAAACTCATTGAGAATCCCCGGCATGTGGAGATCCAGATCCTGGCGGACCACCACGGCAACGCCGTGTACATCGGGGAACGCGAGTGCTCGGTGCAACGCCGCCACCAGAAGGTCCTGGAGGAAACCCCCTCGCCCGTGGTGGACGAAAGGCTCCGCCGCGACATGGGCGAGGCCGCCGTAGCCCTGGCCCTGGAAACCGGGTATACCAACGCCGGCACCGTGGAGTTCCTGGTGGACTCCCGGGGCAAGTTCTACTTCCTGGAGGTCAACGCCCGGCTCCAGGTGGAACACCCCATCACCGAACTCCGGTTCGGCCTGGACCTCGTGGAGTGGCAGCTCCGCGTGGCCATGGGAGAACGCCTGCCCTTCCGCCAGCAGGACCTGAAGGGCCGGGGACACGCCATAGAAGCCCGGATCTACGCCGAGGATCCCTTCCACGACCACATGCCCTCCCCGGGCACGATCCGCTACCTGGCCGAACCCGGGGGACCCGGCATCCGCCTGGATTCCGGCATCTACCAGGGCTTTGAAGTGCCCATCTACTATGATCCCATCCTCTCCAAACTCGTCGCCTGGGGCGAAACCCGAGAGCAGGCCCTTCGCCGGCTCCGGCGGGCCCTGCAGGAATACCTGATCCTGGGCCTCCAGACCAACATCCCGCTCCACCTGGGCATCCTCCAGGATCCCCGGTTCCAATCCGGCGAGTACGACACCGGCTTCCTCAACGACTTCTCGCTGCCCGCCCAGGCCGATCCCCCGGAACTCCTGATGGGCGCTGCCCTCCTGGGCTGGACCGGCCACCGCACCACCGCCCGGCCCCTTCAGGAGGCCCGCACCGGCCGCGGGATGTCCACCTGGCGGGCCCTCTTCTTCCCGGGGAAGGTCCGGGGGATCTGAGATGAGAAAACACCAGGAGGTGGCACCATGAAGGGAACCCGCGTGCGGGTGATCCTGCCCGAAGGGACCCACGAGGTGGAGTTTGAAAAGGACCTCCGGGAGGTGGTGTTTCGTCCGGTGAACCAGGAGGAACCCCACACCCTCCGGTTCCACGAGATTCAGCCCGGGGTTTACCGGGTAGAACTCGGGGATCGACAGGAGATCGTACTCCTGGAGCCCGGACCGGATCAGGTGGTGGTGCAAACCCGGTACCGCCGGTACCTCCTCCGGGTGGAGCGGGCCGGCGCCCGAGCAGCCACCGGCCTTCGGGAGGGCGAGGTCACCGTACGGGCTCCGATGTCCGGCCTGGTGGTGGATGTCCTGAAGGAGGCCGGGGAAACCGTGAAGGAGGGCGAAGCCCTGCTGATCCTGGAGGCCATGAAGATGCGTTCCGAGATCCCGGCCCCGGCCCCCGGGGTCATTAAACGAATCCATGTGGAACCCGGCCAGAGCGTGTCCGCCGGCCGCGACCTGGTGGTCCTCCAGGTGTCCAATTCCGGGGTATAATTTCCCGTGATGCGACCTAACCCCCTGTTCGCTGAGATTGAGGCCGCCCTGGAGGACATCCGCCAGGGCCGGATGGTGATCGTGGTGGACGACGAGAGCCGGGAGAACGAGGGCGACTTCGTGGTGGCCGCCGCAAAGGTGACCCCTGAACACATCAATCTCATGGCCAAACTCGGGGGCGGCCTCATCTGCCTGGCCCTGGACGAAGACCGGTTCCGGGAACTGGACCTGGAACTGCCCATCACCAACACCAGCCGCCACGGCACCAACTTCGGCGTGCCCATTGACGCCCGGGAAGGCATTACCACGGGCACCTCGGCCTTTGATCGGGCCCATACCATCCGCCTGGCCGTGGATCCCCGGAGCAAACCCGAGGACTTTGCCCGGCCCGGCCATGTGTACACCCTCAAGGCCCTGCGGGGCGGAGTCCTGCGCCGCGCCGGCCATACCGAGGCCGCCGTGGACCTGGCCCGACTCGCTGGCCTCCCCCCGGCCGGGGTCATCTGCGAGATCATGGACGAACAGGGGCGGATGGCCCGCATGGATCACCTCACCCGCATCGCCCGGCAATTGGGCATCCGGATCATCACCATTGAAGACCTGATCCGGTATCGGATCCAGAAGGAACGCACGGTCCAACGGGTGGCCTCCGCCCGCCTGCCCACCCGATACGGCGAGTTCACGGTGCACGCCTACCAGGACACGCTCACCGGCGAGGTGCACCTGGCCCTGGTGAAGGGCGAGGTGGCCGGCAAACCCCGGGTGCTCGTTCGGGTCCACTCCCAGTGCATCACCGGCGATATTTTTGGCTCCCTGCGGTGCGACTGCGGCGACCAGCTGCACAACGCCCTCCGCATCATCGCCCGAGAGGGTCAGGGCGTGCTGCTCTACATGCGACAGGAGGGGCGCGGCATGGGGATCATCAACAAACTCCGGGCCTACGCCCTGCAGGACGAGGGGTTTGATACCGTGGAGGCCAACCACCTGATGGGCTTCCCGGAGGATCTCCGGGATTACGGCATCGGCGCCCAGATCCTCCGGGACCTGGGCCTCAGCACCATCCGACTGCTCACCAACAACCCCAAAAAGATCGTGGGGCTGGAGGGCTACGGCCTGAAGATCGTGGAACGGGTGCCCATCGTGATCCAGCCCAACGAGGAGAACTACCGGTACCTTGCCGTCAAACGCGAGAAACTGGGGCACCTTCTGGACCTGGGAGGAAAACACCATGAAGGAACATCGGGGGAAACTGACGGCTAAGGGCCGCCGCATCGGCGTGGTGGCCTCCCGCTTCAATGGACAGATCACAGAAAAACTGGTGCAGGGCGCCTACGAGGCGTTTTTGCAACTCGGAGGGGCCGAGGACGACTTTGAGGTGTTCTGGGTACCCGGAGCCCTGGAGATCCCCCAGGTGCTCCAGGCCCTGGCCCGCCAGAAACGCTTTGATGGCCTCCTGGCTCTGGGCTGCGTGATCCGCGGTGAAACACCCCACTTTGACCATGTGGCCCGCGAGGTGATGCACGGCGTCAGCCGGCTGGGCCACCACGGCCCCCCGGTGCCCGCGACCTCGGGCGTGATCCTGGCCGAAACCATGGACCAGGCCATAGACCGGGCCGGCGGCAAGATGGGAAACCGGGGCCGCGACGCCCTCCTCGCCCTGCTGGAGGTCATCGGCCTCCTGGAGGAGCTCCAGGGGACGGGCAACACGGCCTGATACCCCCGGATGCTCCGCATTCTCCAGGTCTCCGACGCCTACTACCCCTTTCCCGGCGGGGTCTCTGAACACCTGCACCACCTGACCCTGGCGCTGCGGCAACGGGGCCACGACACCCGGATCCTCACCGGCCGATACCCCGGCACCACCACAGACCCCCCCTGGGTGCACCGCGTGGGACGGGTGCGGATCCTGCCCGCCCTCGGGCTCTTCAACAAAACCCAGTTGACCCTGACCCTTTCGCCCTCCCTGCCCCTGGAAGTCCGGGCCTTCTTCCGCCAGCACCGGTTTGATGTGGTCCACACCCACGGCCCCCTGGCCCTGAATCTGCCCCAGCTGGCGCTCCACTACGGCCACGGCGTCCAGGTGGCCACCTTCCACACGGCCTTTGTGGGGTTCAACTTCCATCGCCTGGGCAAGGTGCTCTTTCGCAAGGCTGCCCGAAGGATCCGGCGGATGATCGTGGTGTCCCCCGTGGCCTGGGAAGCCCTCAAGGACCACTACCCGGGCACTTATGTGTGGATCCCCAACGGCATTGACCTCACCCGGTTCCGACCCGACGGCCCAACACCGGCCCTGAACCTCCCCCGCCCCGTGATCCTGTACCTGGGCCGGATGGAACCCCGCAAGGGATTCCCCCTGCTGCTTGAGGCCTTTAAAGAAGTGAAACGCCGACTGCCCACGGCGACCCTGCTGGCCGTAGGAGGGGGAGCTTACCTGGACACCTACCGGCAACGGGTGCCCCCCGCCCTGCGGGAAGCGGTCCATTTTACCGGCTTCGTACCGGCAGAGGACCTGCCCGGTTATTACCGCTACGCCGATCTCTACACCTCTCCGGCCATTGGAGGCGAGACCTTCGGCATCGTCCTGCTGGAGGCCATGGCCAGCGGCACCCCCGTGGTGGCCTCCGACATCCCGGGGTACCGGCAGGTGATTCGCTCCGGCGAAAACGGCCTGCTGGTGGATGTCCACGACCCCCGGGCGTACGCCGAGGCCCTTGTGGCCGTGCTGACCCGGCCCGACCTTGCCCGAAGACTCCGCGAAGCCGGCCTCCAGACCGCCCGCCGGTACGCCTGGCCCACCATCGCCCAAGAGGTGGAACAGGTATACCTGGAGGCATTGCGGGAGCAGGAATCCCTCAACCGCAGGGGCGTAGAATAAGGGCGCTACGCTGGAGGTGAAGGTCATGCCCTGGGCCAGGATTTACCAGGCCGATAGCCGAGACATGCACGAGGTGGCCGATGAAAGCGTGGATCTGGTCATCACCTCGCCACCCTACTGGCACATCAAGGATTACGGTGTCCCGGGGCAAATTGGATTTGGCCAGAGCCTCCACGAATACCTGGAATCCCTGTTTCAGGTATGGTCAGAGGTTTATCGGGTCCTCCGAAAAGGACGACGCCTCTGTATCAACATCGGCGACCAGTTCGCCCGGGCAAAGGTGTACGGGCGATACAAGGTAATCCCCCTCCACGCGGAGATCATCGCCCAGGCGGAAACCATCGGCTTTGACTACATGGGGGCCATCATCTGGCAAAAGAAAACCACCATGAACCCCTCCGGCGGTGCCAATGTCATGGGATCCTATCCCTACCCTCCCAATGGCATCGTGGAAATTGACTACGAATTCATCCTGCTGTTCAAGAAACCCGGGCCTCCCCCTAAGGTTCCCCGGGAAGTCCGCGAGGCCTCCCGTCTGACCAAGGAGGAATGGAAAACCTACTTCTCCGGTCACTGGCGTTTCGGCGGAGCCCGGCAGGTGCACCACGAGGCCGTCTTTCCCGCCGAACTGCCCCGACGATTGATCCGGATGTTCTCCTTCGTGGGGGAAACGGTCCTGGATCCCTTCGCAGGAAGTGGTACCACCTTAGAACAGGCCCTGCTCCTGAACCGGAACGCCATCGGCTACGAGATCCATCCCGACTTCATCCAGCAGATTCGTCGTCGGCTGGAACACCAGGTAGGCGGAATGTTTCAACCCGACCTGTCCTTCGTTCACCGCCCCCAGAACCCTGTGGTCAAAGGTTCCCGGACCTATCTGCCCCGTATTCAGGACGCCCGACCCTTCAATCTCCCGGAAGCGATAACCCTGCACCCCCTTTACCGAATTCGTGGCCTGAAGGACCAAGCCCTGCTCCTGGATTCCGGCGAACAGGTAGAACTCCTGGGCGTGGAGATTGTGGATCTTCCCGGATTCCAGGCCTATGTGCAGGAGAAACTGCGGGGAAAACAGGTGTTCCTCAAGGAGAAGCGTGAAGGCCCCTCCTGCAGTCGTGCCTATGTATACCTGAAAAATCGGATCTTCGTCAACCAGTACCTGCTGCAAAGTGGCCTCGCCAGACCCTCGGAGGAACCTCATCCGCTACGGATGCGGTTTCTTCAGGTGTATCAGAAGGCCAAGGAGACTTCCTCGTGGCAAAAGAGTGGATTTTGAATATGGCCGTGAACCGATGGGGCCTGAACAAAAAGTCCAGGGTAGGGCCAGTGTCTCAATGGATTCGGGAGGTAGATCCGGAGTCCCTGGAGGAATGGGAAAAGGCCTATCTCCAGAGACTGGAAGCGTTCCTTCACAAGAAAAAGATCCCCCTCACTCCCCGGGAATACCTGCGGCATCTGGGAACAACCCTCTATGTCAAGGTCACTGAGGTTCTCCGACGGGAACTGGAAGAGGTGACCGAAGAAGACTGCATCCAGTACCTGCGGAACCTGGTGATCCAGCGAACCTTTGAGGGATACCAGAGGGAAAGGGGCGTGGTTTATGGAATCCTTCAGGAGGCCCTTCGGGACCTGGGGGTGGACATTCAGGCCGCACCCGATGAGATAGACCGGAGGTATCATGTGGATTTCTGGATCCCGGTTCGCGGGAAATATGTGGGGATCCAGATCAAACCTGTCACCTACGAGCAGATGCAGGATCTCCACCGCTGGGAACAATGGATGAAAGCCGCCCACCAGCGATTTCAAAAACGATATGGGGGCCGGGTCTTTGTGGTATACTCCCATAAGGAAGGGAGAAGACCGGTGATGGTGAACCCCGAAGTTCTCCAGCAAATTCGGGAAGAAATCCAGAGGTTGCGCCGTTAGACCATCAAAGGAGGTCGTCATGAGTCGCACCGAGGCGTTCATCCGTGAGGCGGAAACCTGGAGCGCCCACAATTACCATCCCCTGCCCGTGGTCCTTGAACGCGGCGAAGGGGTATGGGTGTACGATGTGGAGGGCCGGCGCTACCTGGACATGCTCTCGGCCTACTCCGCCCT
>CAZXAO010000055.1:0-9288 GCA_964638465.1 uncultured bacterium
CAGATGGGCGGTCCTGACGGACAGGTTGTGGTGGTCGAGGTGGTCGAGGTGACCAAGGAGCATATCATCCTTGGTGCTAATCCGCCCCTGGCCGGTAAAGATCTGACCTTTGATATCGAGCTGGTTGCCATCGGCTGAACACGTCCTGGCGCTTAAAATCCCGCTGTCTCACTGGTATTCAGGGCCCGATTGCCTGAAACCAATGGGGTCCTGGCTTCTGCGGTCACGGTTTCGGGGCCGCAGGGGCAGCGGGCCAGGTTCAGCAGATTCTCGGCAGTGGCTCGCCGGTCAGCGGCTCGACCAGCCTGACCCCTCCGGAGGTGGTGGCCAGAACTACTCGTCCGGGATGGGCATCGGTCACCCGGCCGATGATGGCGCTCTCTCTTCCCTCGGGGGTGGCGCGCATGGTTTCAAGGATCAGCTCAGCCTTTTCCGGGGCGGAAAATACCACGCATTTTCCTTCATTGGCCAGATAGAGCGGGTCAAGGCCCATGAGTTCGCATGCCGCCCGCACTTCTCCCTGCATGGGAATGGCCTCTTCCTCTATTTCCATACATAGACCGGTAGTTTTGGCGATTTCGCTGAGCGTTGTCCCCAGGCCGCCCCGGGTGGGGTCCCGCATGGCGTGGGGCACGATACCCGCCTCGTAGAGGGTCCGGACCAGGGGCCAGAGCGGGGCGGTGTCGCTCTGGAGATCCATCTCCGGGAACAGATCCTGTCGGGCCGCCAGGATGGCCAGTCCATGCTGGCCGATGGGGCCGTTGATGAGGATGTGGTCGCCGGGGCGGATCCGGTGGGCCCCCAGGTCGCGGTCCCGGGGTACCACGCCCAGGCCAGCGGTATTGATGTACACGCCGTCGCCCTTGCCGCGTTCTACCACCTTGGTGTCGCCGGTGACGATGGCCACCCCGGCCTCCCGGGCTGCCCGCTGGATGCTTTTCAAGATGCGATGCAGGTCCTCCAGGGGAAACCCCTCTTCCAGAATCAGGGCCAGGGACAGGGCGCGGGGTTCGGCGCCCGCCACCGTCAGGTCGTTGACGGTGCCGTAGACGGCCAGTTCCCCGATGTCGCCCCCGGGGAAGAACAGGGGGGTGACGGTGTACGAGTCCGTGGTGAAGGCCAGGCGGAGGGGGCCGAGGTCCACGAGGGCACTATCGCCCAGTTGCTGGAGCACGGGGTTCTGGAGGCAGGGCAGGATCCACTGGTCCAGGAGTTGTTTGCTGAGGCGGCCCCCGCCGCCGTGGGCCAGGACCACCTCGGTATAGTCAGACTTGGGCAGGGGGCAATGGAGGCCTTCAGGTTCCCTTTGCCAGTCGGCCATAGCGATAGTATGCGGCACAGGCGCCTTCAGAGGACACCATGGGGGCGCCCAGCGGGGTTTGGGGGGTGCACCGGGTGCCAAAGGCCGGGCAGTCGGTGGGTTTCTTGATGCCCTTGAGCACGAGGCCGGCGATGCACTCGGGGGATTCCTCGGGGTGCAGGTCTGCCAGGAGATCCTGGAAGGCGTGGCGGGCATCCAGGTCGCGGAAGGCTTCCCGCAGGCAGAGGCCGGAGCGGGGGATCCACCCCAGGCCCCGCCACTTCATATCACAGATTTCAAATACGCGGAGCATGTGTTTTCGGGCCAGGGGGTTGCCTTCGCGGCGGACGGATCGCCGGTAGGCGTTCCACACGCCGTACTCGCCGGCTTCCAGGTGTCGCACCAGTTCCAGGAGGCCCATCAGCAGGTCCACGGGTTCAAAGCCCGTGACCACGATGGGCACCCGATAGGTTTCTGCGATGGGTTCGTACTCCTGGTATCCCATGACGGTGGTCACATGGCCAGGAGCCAGGAACCCCTGAACGCGCACTTCAGGATCCTGGAGCAGGGCCTCCAGGGCCGGAGGCACCCGCACCTGGGACACCAGGAAGTAGAGGTTTTGGAGGCCCTGCTGGCGAGCCTGGAGCACGGCCGCAGCGTTGGCCGGTGCTGTGGTCTCAAAGCCGATGGCTAGGAAGACCACCTGGCGTTGGGGGTTTTGCCGGGCGATCCGTACGGCTTCCAGGGGAGAGTAGACCATGCGGACATCGCCGCCCCGGGCCTTCACGGTGAGCAGGTCATCCCGGGTGCCCGGCACCCGGAGCATGTCGCCGTAGGAGAGGAGGATCACCTCGGGCTGTTGGGCCAGGGCCACGGCCTGGTCCACGATTTCTACCGGGGTGACGCACACCGGGCAGCCGGGTCCGTGGACGAGTTCCAGGTCTCCGGGCAGGAGGTCGGGGATGCCGTAGCGCAGGAAGTTGTGGGTCTGGCTCCCGCACACCTCCATGACGGTCCAGGGGCGGGTTAGGGTCTGATGGATCTGGGCGAGGAGGGCCCGGGCGCGCTGGGGATCCCGAAACTCGTCCAGGTATTTCATGGGGAATCGTCGGCAGCCTCCTGGAGGTCCTGGAGGAGTTGCAGCAGTTCCCGGGCTTCCCGGGTGTCCAGCACCTGGAGGGCGAACCCCACATGCACGATCACATAGTCGCCGGGCCGGGCCTCCGGGGTGAAGGCCAGGGAGACCTCCCGGGTGACGCCGCCGAAGCGGACCCGGGCCATCTTCAGCCCCTCCTTCTCGTAGGTTTCCAGCACTTCTCCGGGAATGCCCAGGCACATGGTACTGGAATTATGCAGCAGGTGAAACCGGATTTGCACTCTTTTGGAGGACGCCGTATAACGAGCGGCATGACGGCGAAACCCTTCAAGATTTACCTGGTGCGGCCCCGCGGCTTTTGTGCCGGCGTGGACCGGGCCATTGACATCGTGAAGATCGCCCTCCAGGTGTTCGGGCCGCCGGTGTATGTGCGGCACGCCATCGTGCACAATCGCTGGGTGGTGAACCGGCTTCGGGAGCAGGGGGCGGTATTCGTGGAGGACCTGGCAGAGGTGCCCCCGGGCTCGGTGGTGGTGTTCTCGGCCCACGGGGTCTCGCCCCGGGTGTGGGAGGAGGCCCGTCGGCGGCACCTGAAGGTGCTGGATGCCACCTGCCCCCTGGTGATGAAGGTGCACCACGAGGCCCGGCGGTTCGCCCGCGAGGGCTACACCATCTTCCTGATCGGCCACCGGGGTCATGTGGAAGTGGAAGGCACCATGGGGGAAGCACCGGACCGCATCGTGCTCATTGAGACCGTGGAGGACGCCCGACGGGTGCAGGTCCCCGATCCCGACCGGGTGGCCGTGATCACACAGACCACCCTTTCCCTGGACGACACCCTGGAGATCATCCAGGTGCTCAAGGAGCGGTTCCCGGCGCTCCGGCTGCCTTCGGCCGAGGACATCTGTTATGCGACCCAGAACCGGCAGGATGCCGTCAAGGCCCTGGCCCGCCGGGTGCAGGTGGTGCTGGTGATCGGCTCCTTTGAGAGTTCCAATTCCAACCGGTTGCGGGAGGTGGCGGAGAAGGCAGGAGCCCGGGGATATCTGGTGCCCGATGCCTCGTACCTTCGCCCCTCGTGGTTCCAGGGCGTGGAGACGGTGGGGGTGACCTCCGGCGCCTCCACGCCCGAGGCCCTGGTGCACGAAGTGCTCCAGCGTCTTCAGGAGATGGGAGGGGAGCCGCCCCAGGAGCTGGTGGTCAAAGAGGAGAAGGTAGCCTTTACCCTGCCGCCGGACCTGGTGGAACTGGCCCGTCGCCACGGGGTGGACCTGGACAACCTTACTCGGGGGTGTTCGTAGGGGTCACCCGAGGTTCATGAACCCGCCCCACCGTCCGATGGGGTGGTTCCATGGAAGCGGGACTTAGGGCCGGTAGTCCACCAGGGTGAGCTCCGTAATGGTGCCGTCGTCGCCCACGATCTTCTGGTAGAGGGGCAGGGCCACCCCCTGAGCCACGCAGAGTTCGTAGCGCAGCTGGCCGTTTTGCTTGACCACCAGGTGGCGGCCCGTTTGACCTGCGTGGGTACACTCGTCCGGGATGGCGTACTCAATGGTCACACCGTTGTCGTCTTTGAAGCGTCCGGAGGTGCCCACTTCCCAGTTGCCCATGAGCACGGCGCTAAAGGCGAAGCTCCCCAGGAACTGGGCGAACAGGCTGGAGGTGAGGGGGGCGAGCCAGGGGTTCATCAGGGTCTGGAAGAGGAGCATCCCTCCCAGGTCCTCGGGGTTCTCGGTGGTGGTGGTAAAGCTGCCCTCCTGGTCGCCGAAGGAGCCCTCAAAGTGGACCCGGTACTTTTCGTCCTGGCGCTGGATGTCAATCACATAGGTGCCGGTGGTCTTCTCGCCGCTCGCGTCCTGTTGGACCAGGGAGTACCGGAAGTGTTCCGTGCCCTTAAAGGCGTAGGGGGTCCAGTAGGGTTCTGCGGCCCACAGCAGGCCGCCCAGTAGGATCCAGAGCCCAAAGGTCCGACGCATGGGTTACCTCCTCGTTATTCCAGGTCTTCGTCGCGCACCCGATCCAGTCCGTAGACGGCGGCCTTGGCGACTTTGAGGCTGAGCAGGGCGCACTTGAGGCGGGTGGGGCCGATGGGGATGCCCAGGGCTTCCAGCAGGTCGTCCTTTTTCAGGTTTTTCACATCCTCCAGGGTTTTCCCCTTGATCATCTCGGTGAGGATGGACGCCGAAGCCTGGCTGATGGTGCAGCCGTGGCCGGAGAACTTCACGTCCACGATACGGTTGCCTTCCACCTTGAAGTCCATGCGGATCTCGTCGCCACACAGGGGGTTGCCGTCGCGGGCCGTCAGATCGGGATGCTCTATCGTCCCCCGGTTTCGGGGGTTCTTGTAATGGTCCAGAATGTGCTCCACATAGATGTCAAAGTCCGCCATGTCCAGATTATACCCCGGGGTGCACGCCTCTTCAGCACCCCCTGGGGATGCTGAAGGGCCGGGGTGCACAGAAATTGTGCATCCCCAACGCCACCCGAAGGCGAACCTTCTGAAATTCAGAGGGTTATAGGTTTGGCATCGGGTTTGCCTTCTCCCGGAGTCGGAGGTGAACCATGAAGGAGCCAAGGAACCTGAGCCTTCGTCTCTGGGGGATCGTGGGGGTGCTGGTCCTGGGACTGGCCTGCGAGGGGGTGGACCGCACACCCCCGCTGCCCCCGCAGCAGGTGACCAGTGTCACCGGTGACGGCGTCGTGTTCCTGTACTGGGACCCCAGCCCATCCCCGGATGTGGAGGGCTACCTGATCCTCCGCAACACCTCGGAATTCGGCACCTTCCAGGAGGTGGGCTATACCGAAACCCTGGCCTTTGCGGACGACAATGTGGTAAACGGGGTCACCTACTATTACGCCGTGGCTGCGGTGGACCACGCAGGCAACCAGAGCGCCCCCTCTGAGCCCGTGATCCACGATACCCCGCGGCCGGAGGGCTACGATGTGGTGCTCTGGAGCCGTTCCCTGAACGCCAGCGCCTCGGGCTTTGACTTCAATACGGCCTCGGTGGTGTCCTATGCCTCGGCCTCCTGCGACTTCTACCTGGAAGGCACGGGGCCGGACCTCTCCCTGGTGGTTCCCCCGGGCAACCTGATCCTGGACTTCGGCCCCATCCCCAACATGGATGTGATTAACCAGGCCCCGCTGGAGGGCTGGGACCAGGACGGCCGGGTGCCGGCCACTCCGGGCCACGGCTATGTCTTCTACACCCAGGACCATCACTTTGCCAAGATCTGGGTGGTGGAAACCAGCGAGGAGGCGATGGTGTTCCACTGGGCCTGGCAGGTGGACCCGGGCAATCGGGAACTCCGCCTGCCCGCCCCACCCGTCCAGGGAGGTGAGATCCCATGACCACGATGTTGCTTCTGGCCGGTCTGCTCACGGCTCACTTTGGCCGGGTGAGCGAGGTCCACGGGGAGGCCTACCTCGTGGCCGAGGAAACACAGCCCCTGTACCCCAACTTTTTGATTGAACCCGGGGACCTCGTGGAAACCCGGGACGGCCGCGTGGAGATCGAACTCAGCTACGGCACCGTGGTCTGGCTGGGCCGGGACTCCAAGGTGTGGTTCCAGGAGATCTCCGAGGACCGCCGGGCCATGGAGGTGCTCAAGGGCCGGGTGTATGTGCGGAATCGCCACGAAGACTCCGAAGTGGTGCTGGAGGTGCCCCAGGGCTTCCTGCGGATCCCCGGCAAGGGCGCGGTCCGCCTGCGGGTCCGGAAAAACGGCTTCGTGTATGCACGGGTGACGGACGGTCGCCTGGAGGTGGACACCGACGAGGCCCACACGGTCCTCACCGAGGGCGAGGAACTGGAACTGGACCCCTTCGGCTACATCACCTACCGCCCCTATGCCTTTGACGAAGACTTTGACCGCTGGTGCGTGCGACGGGAACGGGTGTATGTGACGGTGGAGGTGGTCCCCTATGTTCCTCCGGGGATCTGGATCGGCCTCGTGGACCTGAGCCTCCACGGCCGCTGGATCTGGCTCCCTCCCTACGGCTGGGTGTGGGTGCCCCGGACCTTCGTGGCGGCCTCCTGGCGGCCCTACCTGTATGGCCACTGGGTGTTCTACGCCGATATCGGCTGGGTGTGGGTGTCCTACGAGCCCTGGGGCTGGGTGCCCTACCACTACGGCCGCTGGGTGCACGTGCCCGGCCAGGGCTGGGTCTGGATCCCGGGTGGCACCTTCGGAGGCGGCTGGGTGGCCTGGCACACCTCGGATGGCGTCGTGGCCTGGGCACCCCTGGGGCCGGACGACCAACCCGTACGGGTGGGCCGCCGAACCGCCTGGGTGGCCGTGTCCCGGTCCTCCTTCCTGCATCCCCGTTTGCCCCAACCGGCGGAACTGGGCAAGAAACCGGTGGTGCCCTACAAGGAGGTGCGACTGGCCCGGGTGCCGGACCGCAACTGGCATCGCCAGTTAAGCCTGAAGCCTTCGGACCGGTCGCCGGTGGTGGTCCGCCGGCCCCGGGGATCGTTCCGCCGGACGGAACCCGGCCTCGTGAGCCGACAGAGGGTTCGGACCCCGAGAGGGAGCAAAGAGAGAGTGCAGACCGGACGCCAGACGGCCCGGCGTTTCCAGACCCCGGGCAGGGACCTGCGGCAGGAACGGCATCGGAACCTTCTCCCGCCGTCGGCGTCCAAAGAACGGCATCGGGCGTCGGAACGCCTGCGGCGATCTGCCACTTCTCCAAGGCTCCATCGATCGAGCGATCATCAATGGATTCGTCGGAGTTTTGAGTCGGTCCTGAAGCGGATCACACGGGCCCGGGGGAATTCAGAGAAGGCCCGGAAGGTGCGGCCTTCCCGCCCTGGCAAGAAGGACGATGACCGCCCCCGCCTCCGGCTGACCCCTGGCTTCCCGGGGAAACCTTCTTCGGGTCGTTAGCGGCAGGGAGACCTGTTGAGGGCAGCGGGGGGCCGCCCGCCGCCTGGCGGCGGGCGGCCCCCCGCTGCCCTCCGGGATGTCCCTTTATCGCAGCCCTTTTTCCGGCCCTCGGTGCCCTGCACCAGAGGATCTGCTGGCCGTCCCTCGCCGGCCTTTCGCTGACCCTGAATCCGTGCGTACAATCTTGAGCCCATGGACACCTTCATCGGTGAGATCCGGGAGAGCCGGGGCTGGCTCCGGGAGGAGGAGTTTCACCACGCCGTCCGGGTGCTCCGGCTTCGTCCGGGCCAGGAGGTCCGGCTGGTGGACGGCCAGGGCCGGGCCTATCGTGCCCGGTTGTCCCGCGTGGACCTCCGCCGGGCCGTGGCCGAGCTGGAACTCCTGGAGCCCCTGCCGGCCAACGAACCCCGCCAGTGGGTCACCCTGGCCGTGGCCGTTTCCCGGGGCGACCGGATGGACTTCCTGGTGGAAAAGGCCGTAGAACTGGGGATCGGGCGATTGGTGCCCGTGGTGTTCCGCCGGTCCGTGCGGATCCAGGCTGGACGATGGTCCCGCTGGCAACGCATCGCCCGGAGTGCGGTGAAACAGAGCGGACGGGCCCGGGTCCCGGAGGTACTCCCACCCCGATCCCTGGAGGATTTTCTGGCGGATCTCACCGGGCCGGGACAACGCTGGGTTTTCCATCCGGAGGCACCCCCCTGGGGCGAGGCCCCGTTGCCCGACGCCCGGCAGCCCCAGGTGCTGGTGGTGGGACCAGAGGGCGGCCTGGTGCCGGAGGAACTGGATCTCTTAAGACACCACGGGTTTCAGGTTCGTTCCCTGGGTGCTCGCATCCTGCGGGTGGAAACGGCGGCCCTCGCAGGTCTTGTGCTCCTCATGGATCGGCTGGGAGAGTTGCAACGGACCTGAAACGAGACCCCTTCCTGCCCCGATGCGCACCCCGTTCCCCCTCAGGGCCGGTGCCTGGGCCCTGGGGAGGGTGCTTCCCCGTGGGACAGTCGGCTCAGGGTGTCGGTGTCAGACTCCCCGGGCGAGAGCCGCACATAGAGGACGGCCTTTTTCAGGGCCTGATAGAGGAGCCGGCTGGCGGCGCCAAACCCTATCCCCTGGAAGGGTGGGGGTTTCAGCAGAATCCCCGGGTACCGCCCCGGCTGCCGGACGAACAGGGTCAGGTCCACCTGGACCTCTTGGCCCGCCGGGGGCAGGGCCAGATAGCGGGAGACCGTGGCGTCGTAGTCGCCCCCGGGATGGACCCACGGATGGGTCCAGCTCACCGTGGCCGGATCCCAGGGGCGGATTACCGGGGTGATCTGCACCAGGAACCGGCGGTCCGGAGGAAGGCCCTCCGGGCTGGTCCACACGAGACGGGCATCCACCACCCGCTGGGTATCCACGGAGTCCAGGACGAAGTGCATCAGGATCCGGCTCACCGGTCGGGGCTTGGGGGCCGTGAGGAGCACCACCTGGTCCGGCTGGACCTTCAGGGTGGTGAAGGACTGGGCGAGAAGGGCCAGAAGCACCATTGTGTTCATAGTTTGACGAACCTCCGGGTGCCCACCGGGTGCCCGTGGTGCAGGAGTTGCAGAAAGTATACGCCAGCGGGCAACGGGTCTACCGGGATCTGGAGGGTAGAGGCGCCGGGGTTCAGGGTTCCCTGCTGTACCCTGCGGCCGGCGGCGTCGTAGATGCGGTAGGTGAGGGGCCAGGTCGGGATCTCGTGCAGGTGCCAGCGGAGGGTGTGGTGGACCACCGGGGTAGCCAGGTCCGGGGAGGCAGCCCGTCGGCTCTCGGGCGGGGCCTCCAGGTAGGGCACATAGTCCACCGGGCCCAGGAAGAGGCCGGGGTGGGGGGTGGGTGTATCCCACCAGTTGTTCTCGGCCAGCAGGGGGGCCGAGGCTTCAGCGGCGGGCACATAGACCACGCGCAGGCCGTCGCCGGCAACGGTGTTCATGCCGGAATGGGAATCCAGGGTCTGGCCCAGGAGGGGGCGGGCGCCGTTGGTG
>CAZXAO010000056.1:0-9254 GCA_964638465.1 uncultured bacterium
GGGGGCCCACATAGCGGATCTGCAGTCCCAGGGTCCAGCGGCGATCCACAGTGCCCGAGGGGGTCTGGATGCCCGGTTCCCGCAGGGAATCGTTCTAGTAGGACACGCCCAGGGGGCCCTCGCCGTGGGCCTGCTTCTCGGCCGACACCCCGAAGCGCCAGTTGCCGTGGGTCCACTCCAGTTCGCCGTAGGTGGCCACGGCGTCCGAGCCCGTCCAGAGCCCCAGGGGTAAACCCCAGAAGAGGTAACTGTTGGCCCGGGACAGGTGGTAAAAGGTCCAGCGGCGGGCGAAGGTGTGCTCCAGGGTGAACCGATAGGGAGGGCGCTGGATCCAGGTGCCCACCTGGTAGGCGTACAGGCTGGTGCCCCAGTCCTCTTCGGTGGTCACGATGAAGTCGTCGTCAAAGAAGGTGCCGTACAGGAGCCAGCCGGGCCGGAGCCGCACCGTCAGGTCTAACATGCCCACCAGGTTGTCCAGGTTGGTATCCCCCCGCCGCTGGGTCACATAGTAGAGGTCTACCGGGTTGATGTACTTCAAGGGATCCGAGCCCGGACCGTAGAGGACCCCCTCGTTGATGCCCAGGATCAGGCCGTCGGTGGGATGGAACTCCACCCGCTGGAAGGAAAACCGACGGTGGGGGAAGGTGTCCGGGAGCCAGGCGTGGAAGACGGTGAGCACGAAGGGCGAGACCTTCCAGCGAACGAAATATAAAAAGGAAAGGGGCTGGCTATAGCCCGAGAGGATCAGGTTGTACCGGATGCCGGGGCCGATGCGAACGCGCTCCTTCCCCGTGAGCAGAAGGAGACCCCGGTGACGGTACACGAGGGCCAGTTCATCGCTGCGAACATCAAACACCTCGGTCTGGCCGATGACAGGCTGGGGATCAAAGGTGTAGAGCCGGTAGTCCGGGTACACCAGGGGATCGTAGAAGGGCAGGGCAGGGGGTGCCCAGAGGTCGTGATACAGCAGACCCCGGGCCCGGAGTTCCACCCGGTGTTGGTGGAGCCAGGCGAAAACCTCCAGGTTGGCGTGGGCCTCTCGGACCGAGTCCTGATCGGTCCAGAAGCCCAGGCCACTCAGGGCGAAGGAGAGCCCTGCCTGCCGGTTGGGCAGGGGGGGCAGGGCGTCCAGGTCCAGGAGGGTCCAGGTGAAGGGTCGGAGCGTGTGAAAGGCGGCGTGGGTCACCCGGCGGAGCAGGGCATCCGAGGGCATCCGGGGGTCCACTGGGTTCTGCAGACCAGACCAGCCCACGAGGACCAGCATCAACGGCAGCATCGTTGCGGCTCCTTTTTCCCAGCCCATATATTAAAGGGCATGCGCCTCTACAATACGCTGAGCCGCCAGAAAGAGCCCTTTCAGCCCCTTCATCCCCCCCGGGTGGGCTTCTACATGTGCGGGATGACAGTGCAGGACCGGCCCCACCTGGGGCACCTCCGAACCTTTCTGGCCGGGGATGTCCTGCGCCGCTACCTGGAGTTCAAGGGGTACCAGGTGGTCTATGTGCAGAACTTCACGGACATTGACGACAAGATCCTTCAGCGGTCCCGGCGGGAAGGGGAGGACTGGCGGGCCATTGCCCAGCGGTACATAGACGAGTATCTGGAGGCCGCGCGCCAGATGAACCTGAAACCGGCCACCTACTATCCCCGGGCCACCCTGCACATCCAGGAGATCATTGAGACCGTCCAGCGGTTGCTGCGTAAGGGGGTGGCGTACAAGGCCGGGGGCTCGGTGTACTTTGACCTCTCGCGGTTTCCCGAATACGGCCGGTTGTCGGGAAAACGCCTGGAGGACCTGCTGGCAGGCTATCGGGTGGAACCGGCACCGGGCAAGCGGAACCCGGCGGACTTCGCCCTCTGGAAGGGATGGAAACCGGGGGAGCCGTACTGGTACGCACCCTTTGGCAAGGGACGCCCCGGCTGGCATATTGAGTGCTCGGTGATGTCCACCCATTACCTGGGCCAGCCCTTTGACATCCACGGCGGCGGCATGGACCTCATCTTCCCGCACCACGAGAACGAGATCGCCCAGGCGGTGGCTGCCCACGGCGTGGACTTCGCCCGCTACTGGTTCCATGTGGGCTTCGTGCGGGCCCGGGGAGAGAAGATGTCTAAGTCCACCGGGATCTTTACCCCTGTGCTCCAGGCCCTGCAGCAGGTGTCGGCCAACGCCCTGCGGCACTATCTCCTGTCCACCCACTACCGGAACCCCATTGACTTTGACTTCACCCATGTGCACGACTCCGAGCGGGCCATGCAGCGCCTCCTGGACGCCCTTCTGGAGGTAGAAGGCGAGGCCACTCTGCAGGAACTCCAGCAGGTACCCGTGGCCGTGGACCTGCTCCAGCGGTTTGAAGCCCGGATGGACGACGATCTGGATACGCCAGGTGCCCTGGCCGTGCTCTTTGAGGGCCTTGCCGTGCTGCGGAAGACCCGGGGGGCCGAACAACGGGCTGTGAAGAGCGCCCTGTGGACCCTGCTGGATACCTTGGGGTTCCGTCGGCCGGAGACCTCAGCGGCCCGCGATGTGGCGCCCATCCTGGAGATCCTCCTGGAGGTTCGCCGCCGGCTCCGACAGGAAAAGCGGTTTGACCTGGCCGATTACATCCGCGACAGCCTGGCCGAGGCCGGTGTGATCCTGGAAGATACCCGGGAGGGAACCCGATGGAAGTTCAAACGCTGAAGACCCTGTTTGACCACCTGGCCGGGGCGGCTCTGGACCTCTTAAAGGGCGAGGCGTACGGGGAGGTGCGCCTGGTGGCCATCCAGAGCGAGCATCTGGAGGTTTCCAACGGTACCGTGGAGGCCCTCCAGCGGATTCGACACGCTGGTGTGGCGGTGCGGGTGCTCTACCGAGGATTCTGGGGGTTTGCCGGTACCGACGACCTTTCCCTGGAGGGGGTGTATCGGGCGGTGCAGCAGGCCCGGGAGCTGGCACGAGCCTCGGCCTCGGCCGGGGGGACCGGGGTGCGACTGGCCGAACTGGAGCCCCAGAGGGGAACCTATCGCACACCCTTTAAGCGGGATCCCTTTGCCGTGCCCCTGGACGAGAAGATCGCCCTGCTCCTGGCGGTGGACGAGATCCTGCGGCGGGGGAAGTACACCGTGAACACCTCGGCAGCCCTGCAGTATCACCGGATCTACCAGCGGTTTGCCACCACTGAGGGGACCTGGGTGGACCAGGAGATTCTGGAGACCGGGGGTGGCTACAGCGTGTATGTGGTCCGGGATGGGCTTCTGCAGGTGCGGTCCTATCCTGCGTCCCACGGGGGGAATCTGCAGCGAAAGGGGTTTGAGTTCATTGAGGCCCAGGATTTCGTCGGGCAGGCGCCCCGGATCCTGGAGGAGGCCGAGGCCCTGCTGTGGGCTCCGCCGGCACCCGAGGGAGAGATGGACCTGGTGATCCATCATTCCCAGATGGTCCTCCAGATCCACGAATCCGTGGGGCACGCCCTGGAGTTGGACCGGGTGCTGGGTTGGGAACGGGGATACGCCGGCGAGAGCTTCGCTACCCTGGAGAACCTTGGAACCTTCCGCTACGGGTCTCCCCTCATGCACATCACCTCCGACAGCACGGTGCCCGGTGGGGTGGGCACCTACGGCTGGGACGACGAGGGGGTTCCCGGTCAGCGGACGGATCTGGTGCGCGAGGGGATCCTGGTGGGCTATCTCATGTCCCGGGACACGGCGCCCGTGGTGGGTCGGAGGTCCAATGGGGCCGCCCGGGCGGCCGACTGGTCACGGCCCCCCATCGTCCGCATGACCAATGTGAACCTGGAGCCGGGTACGGAGCCCCTGGAAGCCTTGATTGAGGGCGTAAAGGACGGCCTCTTTCTGATGACCAACCGTAGCTGGTCCATTGACCAGCGGCGGCTGAACTTCCAGTTTGAAACCGAGATCGGCTGGCGGATCCGGAACGGCAAACTGGCCGAGGTGGTCCGGAATCCGGTATACACGGGGATCACCCCCGAGTTCTGGGCCCGTCTGGACGGCCTGGGCAACGACTGGACCCTTTGGGGACTGGGCAATTGTGGCAAAGGGGAGCCGCCTCAGACCATGCGGACGGGCCACGGCACCCCGTCGGCCCGGTTCCGTCGGGTCCAGGTGGGGCACAGTCGCCCATAGGAGAAGCCTTTCGTTGAAGGATGCGACAAATCGGGCCTCTGGCGTTCTTGACTTGCCCTGGGCAGGGTGTTAAAATCGCCCAAAAACCACAAGGAGGTTTGCAGGATGCAAGGTCTTGTTGAGTACTTCCAGAAGGGCGGCGGCATGATGTGGTTGCTCCTGGCCGTGGCGATCCTGGCGACCATCATCATCCTGGAGCGCCTGTTCACCCTGTACATCAAAGCCCGTACGAGCCCGGTGAAACTGGTGGAAAAGGTGATTGATTTGATCACCAACGAGTCCCTGGATAGTGCCCTGGAGTTCCTGGCCAAGCATAAGAGCCCGGTGGCCAAGGTCCTGCTGGCGGGTTTGAACAAGGTGGAGCGGGGACGGGCTGTGGTAGAGGAGGCCATGGCGCTTAAGGCTTCCACGGAGTTGGCCTTTCTGGATCGGGGCATGATCTACCTGTCGGCGGCCGCCACCGTCGCGCCCATCCTGGGGTTCCTGGGAACGGTGACCGGGATGATCAAGGCCTTCCAGGCCATCGCTCTGGCCGGCGAGGTGGAACCCACCCTGGTAGCGTCCGGTATCTCGGAAGCCCTGATCACCACGGCCACCGGTCTGTTGATCGCCGCCCCTGTGGCCATCTTCTATGCCATGTTCTCTTCCAAGATCAACGGCTACACCCGGGATATGGAAGAGGCCTCCAACATGCTCCTGGAGTACCTCCTGGAAGAGGGGTACATTAAGGAAACCGTGTAAACCATGGCCCTGCTGAAGCGGAAACGGAGAACCGAGGACGAGGTGGAAATCCCCACCGCGTCCATGGCCGACATCGCCTTCCTGCTCATCATCTTCTTCATGACCACCAGCATCTTCGCCCGCGATAAGGGTCTGAAACTGGTGCTTCCGGAAAAGACCCAGCAGGTGGTCAAACTCACCACCAAGAACCTCCTGAAGGTCTCCATCAACGACCAGGGTGAGATCTTCGTGGGTGACCAGAAGGTCAATACCCTGGACGAGATGCAGACCCTGGTGGAGCAGAAACTCCAGGAGAACCCGAAGATGGTGGTCCTCCTGAAGCCCCATGTGCACGCCCCGTACCACAAGATGATTGAGGTCTTTGACCGGCTCAAGAAGATGAAGGTGACCCGGCTGGCCCTCTCGGTGATCAAGCCGGAGGGAGGTGCATAGCGATGAAGCTGAAGCGGAAAGAGCGGGCGAAGCTGCTGATCCCCACGGCTTCTATGTCGGACATCGCCTTCCTGCTCATCATCTTCTTCATGTTGACCACGGTCTTCCGGAAGGAGATCGGCCTGAAGGTGGTGTTGCCCCAGGCAGAGACCACTGAGCGGATCCTCAAGAGCCGGGACCTGGCCAACATCTACATCAGCCGGGACGGCAAGATCTCCGTGGACGACAACCTGGTGAACCCTGAGCAGGTGAAGCTGGCCTTCAAGATCAAGATGGCGCAGAATCCGGCCACCATTGCCCAGATCAAAGCCGACAAGGACGCCGACTACGGGCCCGTGTGGGAAGTGATTGACGCCCTGCGGGATGCTCAGGCCTACCGGGTGGTGTTTGCCACCGAGTACAAACGGCATAAAGGGGGTTGACGGCGTGGAAACCCCCGGAGTATATTAGGAAATCATGGCAGCTTACGAGGACAAGAACCCCCAGGAAAAGGGCCCGGAGCCTTCTCCTCAGGGGGGGCGTGAGAAAAGGTTGATCAAATCGGAAGAGTTGGCCGATCGTTATCCTCTGTACATTCAGGTTTCCACCACCATCACCCTGATTCTCTTCATCCTGATGTTCCTCACCGTCAAGACCCTGGAGGTCAAGCCCTACAAGCCCCGTTCCGAGGTGGCCACCCTGGTGGAGGAAATCCCGGAGCAATTGGAAGAGTACGAGGAGCCGCCCCCGCCTCCCAAGCCGAAACTCCCGGTGCAGGTGGAGGAGTCTACCGAGGCCGAGGAGGAGCAGGAAGAGGAGGAGATTGAATTCACACCCACCACGGAGTTCAACGAACTGGAGGTGCCCCCGCCGCCCAAGGTGGACACCACCTATGAGTTCTATGCCGTGGAGGTGAAGCCCACCATTGTCAAACGGGTGGAGCCCGAGTATCCGGAGCTGGCCAAGAAGGCGGGGATTGAGGGCCAGGTGTTCGTCAAGGTGCTGGTGGACGAAACCGGCCATGTGATTGAGGCCAAGGTTTTGAGGAGTACCAACGAGATTTTCAACGAGCCGGCCCTCAAGGCCGCGCGTCAGTTTGTGTTTACACCCGGGATGCAACGAGACCGCCCGGTGAAGGTCTGGGTGGCCATCCCCTTCCGTTTCAGGCTAACGCACTGAGCCTGTCCGTGTTGTAAAAAAGGAGGTTTTCGGCTATGGGCGTTGTTCGAAAGTGGGCTGCGTTGGCCGCAATCCTGTTGATTGCGGGCCAGGCACTCTTCGCCGGTACCACGGGGAAGATCGTGGGTCGGGTGACCGACAAGGATACCGGCGAGCCCCTGCCAGGTGCCAACATTGTGATTGAAGGGACCACCATGGGGGCCGCCAGTGACATTGACGGCTACTATGTGATTCTGAATGTTCCTCCGGGCACCTACACCCTCAGCTGCTCCTATGTGGGGTATCAGACGGTCAAGGTGGAAAAGGTGCGCGTGGATGCCGACCGGACCACCGAGGTGAACTTCGCCCTGCCCTCGGCGACCCTGGTGACGGAGGTGGTGGAGGTCACGGCCAAGGAGCCGGTCATCAAGAAGGACTTAACGGCCAGTGTGGACATCGTGAAGAGTGAGGAGGTCTCCTCGCTGCCCGTGACCGATGTGGCCCAGGTGGTGACCCAGCAGGCCGGTGTGATCGCCCGTGGTGGCCTGCACATCCGGGGCGGCCGCCCCGACGAAGTGGTCTATGTGGTGGACGGTGTGGAGGTGCGGGATCCGTATTCCAATGCTACCTTTGCGGGAATTCCCCTCCTCTCCATGGAAGAAACCTCCATCTCCAAAGGCGGCTTTGATGTAGACCAGGGCACGGTTTCCTCGGGTGCCATCAACATCGTGACCAAGGAGGGTGGACCCCGGTACGAGTTCACGAGCCAGTTCCTGACCTCGGACTTCTCCTTCCTGGGGGATCGGGCTTATGGCATCCTGGACGCCAACTACGGCGATGTGTACTACGATTACATCACGGGCAGAAACCTGGATCTCAAGGATCCCTCCAACCGACACCATAGCCAGGACACCCGAACCTCCTTCAGCCTGGGAGGTCCCCTCTTTCCGACCAATCGGAAGGGAGCCAAGTTCTTTATCTCCGGGGAGTTTGACCGGAACAAGGGACGGTTTCCGGTCTCCATGAACCCGGATTTCCGCAACTGGCGTGAGAATTTTCAGTGGAAGTTCTCGTATCCGCTGACCTCCTGGAAGTTCTTTACCAGCGGGTTCTTTGTTCGTGCGTATAACCGGGGCTACTCCCCGGCCTGGCGCTTTGCCCTGGATCACGATGCAGGAACCCGGGATCGTCAGTTGCAATTCATTGTGGGGGTCAACCAGGTGGTGTCTCCCCGGACCTACTGGGAACTCCGGCTCGGCCTCTTTGACCGCGAGTTGAAATCGGATGTGCGAGAAGATGTGGACTTTGACGGCGTGGATGACTTCAGCGATCGGGACCTGGATGGTTTCGTGGAGGTTGATCTGGACTACTTCCGCCGGATGGTTATTGATACCTTCCGGACCTACGGGCACATTGACTCCGTCCGGGTTCATTGGGAGTGGGTGAACATTGACTCGCTGTACACCTACATCTCGCCCAGTGGCGATACCCTACGGCCGGAGATCCACGAGGATGAAGGCTATGTAGAACTGCCTTACTACTGGTGGGATGTGGCGGTTCAGACTCTGTATCCCGCCTTTGGTTCTGGTCCTCGCTGGTGGCCGAATAAAAAGCGGGTGGTGATCCTGGATCCCATCACCCGGGACACGGTGTTTAGTGACGAGTTCATGCTCAACACGGAGGGGTGGGGCCAGCGGACCAATGTGGATATGGCGGTTTTGCTGGTGAATGTTTACGACTACGCCACAGGCACCACGCGGCTGGACACCCTCATCTTCATCTCCAACAAGTTCTACGAGTTTCCGTTCCAGTGGCCCCTGGAGGGACGGGAGTTCATGGATAGCGTGGTGGCCGTGGTGGACACCCTGCTGAAACTCGGGAATCAGTACCTCCCCAATACCCACACCTGGGCCCGGAGCCAGTGGTACTACGGACACAGCCGCTTCCTGACCGCCACCTGGAAGCTGACGAGCCAGGTGACCCGGCATCACGAGATTCTGGCCGGCATGGAACTCAAGCGGATTGACATTACCCGGTATGGCGCCGACTACGCCTCGGGCGGGAATGTCTACCTCACCCTTCTGAATCCTCCGATTGAGCGGCGTTCTGGGGACCCGTACAACTTCATCTCCTGGTTCAAAGACAATCCCACGAAGCCTTGGATCTTCGCCGCCTACCTCCGGGATAAGGTAGAGATTGAGGGAATGGTGGCCAAAGTAGGGCTCCGGCTGGATTACTACAACCCTGGTGGTTACACCATTAGCGACACGATCCACCCCTTCGTGCAGGATTCCCTGTGGAACACCATTCGGATGATCAAGAACCCGAAGAAAGTGAGTAATCGCTGGTATGTGAGTCCCCGAATCGGCGTGTCTCATCCCATCTCCGACCGGGATGTGCTGCATTTCACCTATGGCCACTACTTCCAGATCCCGCCCTTCTATCAGATCCTGAGCAACTATGTGTTCTCCGGAGCCTTCCCCATTGTGGGGAATGCGGACATTGATCCCGAAAAGACCATCTCCTACGAGGTGGGGCTGAAGCACGCCTTCACCAACGAATTGATCCTGGATGTCACGGCCTTCTACAAGGACATTAAGGACTGGTCCCGGCTGAAGCAGTTCACCTATGGAGTCACAGGGGCCAACTACTCCACCTATGTGAACGAGGACTGGGGTTCGGTGCGGGGCATTGAGTTCACCTTTACCAAGCGGCCAGGGGGGACTTTCCTGCCCTTCTTCCACTTCTCGGTAGACTACACCCTGCAGTATGCCTTTGGATCCTTCTCCTCGCCCTTCAACGCTTACAACTGGCTCTGG
>CAZXAO010000057.1:0-9238 GCA_964638465.1 uncultured bacterium
GCTGGAGGTCCCCCTGGAGGCCCTGGAACTGGGACTCCTGGAACAGTGGAAAACGGTCCGGAAGTTCCTGGACCTCGGGGCCTTCTTTGACGCCCTGAACCCGGACCTCCGGCAGCTGGCCCTGCTCCGCGCCGCCCGCGTGCACGACCTTTCCGATTACCTGTGGAACGCCCGGGCCGTGGCCTTTGACGAGATCCCTCCACCCAGGGTGTCTCTGGAAGACCTGCTGTAGGCGAGGCCCCTAAGGCTCCACGAGTTCGCCCGGAATCCTCTGGACGAGGCGCTGCCCCTCCGGCGTGAGCAGAAGCCGCCCCCGGTACACCCGTACCCAGGGCTCCAGACTCCGGAGGAGCAGCGCAGGATTCGGATTCTCCCGGGGATGGAAAAACCAATGATCCACAAAGGCCCCAACGGGAAGGCCCACCCCGTCCGGGGGCTGGATCCGAACCCGGGTGATCTGCAGGTCCGGATAGACCACCCCAAACTCCATCGGCAGGGGCAGGAGGGCTGTGAAGCCGATGTCCACGATCTTCTGGGCTTTTAGGGCCTCAGCGGTGCCGTAGGGTGTGACGACCCGGACGCGGGTCGCCTGAACCCGGGCAGGGGGCAGGAACTGGGCCAGGAAACGGAGGAGCACCCGGCGGTACACCGGGATCACCGCCGGCGGAACCCGGTACCGGGAAGCCAGCGCCCGAAGGTCTAAATCCAGTAAGGGGCGGGTGGGCACGAGGCCCTGGAGGTCGGGATCGGGTGAAGGGGCCGGGCTGAGTCCCCGGCCCTCAAGCAACACCCGGGCCACCTCGGTATACTCGGCCACCGGCACGGCCCGGTGGGGATGGCTGAGGAGGCCGGCACGCCAGAGATCCGTCAGGGCCCCGATCAACGCCCTCAGGTCGCCGGACGAGCCCTCTTCCAGCAGGCGGCCCGGGCTGGCCGGAGGAGGTGGGGCCACCGGGAACTCCCCGGTCTCCATCTGGATTCGGGTGTCCTGTCGGATCCGGCGCTCGGCCTCTTCGCCGGGAAGGTCCGGGGGGAGCGGGAGTCGGAGCGTCAGCCCGTCCAGGGTGAGCAGGGCCACCGCGTGGGGTTGGGCGGTTTCCTGGGCCCGCTGAATCAGGCCCAGGGCCGCCTCCTGGAGCCAGGTGGTGGGGGTTCGGGAGATCCCCACGGTCCGCCACGACCGGCGATGCTCCAGGAGGAGCAGGTGGCGCTGGTGCCAGTGACGGATGGTCTCCATGCGGTCTTCCAGCGACACCTGCTGGAGCCGCTGGGAAACGAAATCCGAGTAGAGGAGCAGGCGGCGACGGTTCCAGAGGTGGGAGAGGGCAGCCAGGAGGAGGAGCCCCTGGAACTCCAGGGGCTCGGGGACCATCAGGGTGATCCGGGGGTAGCGGCGGGCCAGGGTCCGCAGGGCCTTGAGCAATGCCACCTCGGGGTACAGGGTGGTGTCCACCCAGCGAAACAGGGGCGGAACCCGCACCAGGGTCACGGGTCCCAGGGTGCCCATCCCCTCCAGGAGGTCCAGGCCCAGCGTGTGGCGCCGCCAGAGCTGGGCAAACCCCAGGTCCCGCAGGGCCGGTGGGTCACCCACAAAGACCAGCAGGGTGGCCGTATCCCGGGGAGGCTTCAAGGGGGGACGTTGCCTCAGAGGAGGAGGATGGGGCAGGAACCCCCGATGCACCAGGTATCGGAACCGGGGGTGGCCGGGATCCGTCAGGTACACCGGTCCCCGATGCTCTGGATGGTCCAGGGTTTCCATCTGGTGTCGGAGGGGCTCCGGGTCCGGGAGGTTCACCCGGAGATCCTCCTGAAGGACCCCCAGGTGTGCCAGGATGTCCTTCAGTCCCTGGCGTTCCAGGGCCTGGGTCAGGGCCTCCCGGAGGACCTGGAGCCGGGCCGAATCCAGGGAACGCCTGGCGTACAGGGAGACCACCAGCTCCTGGAGTTCCACGGGCAGGAAGGGGAGCAGAAGGAAGAGCAGGGAAAGGAGTTGCTCCGGAGGAAGGGACATCAGGGGGCCAGAGGTCCAGGGGAGATCCAGCACCCGGGCTTCCCGTTCCGGAGGAGCCTGGTTGGGGGCAAGCCAGCCCTGAAAGGTGTGCAACCGGGGATAGGGGTATTGGGGATCGGCCACCACCAGGACTGCCGAGGGGAACGCCGAGGGCTCAGGAGGGGGATCCGGGTGGTGCCAGAACAGGAAGCCGGTGAACCGGTGGACCTCGGGGATCTGGGCCAGGGCCCGGGGCTGGATGAGGAGCACCTCCGACTCCCGGGGGAGTCGCTGGAACACCGGCGTTTTTCCCTCCAGGATTCGGACATCTTCCATGTGGCTCAGGTCGGCCTCCGGAGCCACCACGACGGCGGGCCGTCGGCTGGTGCCGGCCAGGAACAGGAAGAACTCCAGGGTGCGATAGGGAGGCCAGAGGGGAATCCGCAGGGATTCACGGGCCGCCACCGCGGCGATCCAGGGCTGCCACACCCGCGGCATGGGCGATCCCATCCGCTGCTGGTACTGCTGGGCCAGGAGGGTGACCACCTGGGGAGGCCGGGACGCCATCTGGACCCGATGGGCCTTCTCCTCGCATTCCTGGCATGGCAAACCCCTCAGGAAGCGTTCCAGGGGTAGATCACCCCCGCACACGAAGCAGGCCTGCCGCACCCGAACGGTCCGCAGGGGCATTCACACCTCCTGTTCCTTCATCGCCTTCAGCCGGGCGAGGCTGAGGCCCCACTTCCAGAGGAAAACGAGGCCCAGGAGGGTGGGCACCCCGTAGCGGATGGCGTGGGACAGAAGGGCGAAGGAGAGGGCCAGTTCCCGGGAGATGCCGAAGGGCACGAGGGCCAGGACGCAAGCGTACTCAAACACTCCGATGTAGCCCGGTGCGGAGGGGATCATCACGCTCAGGTTGATGGCCACCATGGCGAGCAGGGTAAGCGGAACCGTGGCCGGGACACCGAAGGCCCGGAGGGCGGCGTAATAACTCACCGCCTCCAGGAGCCAGATCACCAGGGTTTCCACGGCAGTCCAGAGGAGGGCCGCGGGGGTGCGGAGCACATCCATACCCCGGGAAAGGCCCTCCAGGATGTGTTTCAACAGGCCACTCCAGCGGGCGGGAGCCCGGTCTAAGGTCTGGAAGAGCCAGCGTTTGACGGGCTCCCGCCAGAGGTGCAGCAGGTAATAGGCCGGGAAGATGCCGAAGAAGACCAGAGCGCTCACCCAGAGCACGGACTTTACGGCTGCGGGCAGGGGGATCAGGGGCAGGGCCAGCAGAGCGAAGAGCACGGTGGCGGCGCCGTCAAAAAAGCGTTCCAGCACCACCGAGGCAAAAGCCGCACTGCGGGAAATGCCGGTTTTCCAGCCCAGGACCAGGGCACGGGCCACTTCGCCCAGCCGGGCCGGCAGCACATTATTGGCGAAGAACCCAATGCTCAGGGCCCCGAAGACCGGGAGCCAGTGCAGGCGTTGCACCGGGGCCAGCATATGTTGCCAGCGGCTCCCGCGGGGGAGATAACTCAGAAAGTGGAACACCACGGCCACCAACATCCACAGGATTCTGCCCTGTCGGAGCACCCGGAGGAGTTCCGGCCAGTGGAGTCCGCGCAGCACAAGCACCAGGGCCACCAGGCTCACGAACAGGCTCAGGCCGAACCGCCAGCGGTGCATCCTATCCTCCCACGGAGGCCCGGCGGCGGGTGGCTCCCCATGAACCCCGGTGCTCCAGGAAGTCCAGGATCCCCCGGGCGATGGCCCGGGCCAGTTTTTCCTGATACCAGCCCTGGCGGAGCAGGTGCTCTTCCTGACGGTTGGACAGGAACCCCATTTCCACCAGGATGGCGGGCATGTAGGCGCCGGTCAGCACATAGAAGCCCGCCTGTTTCACACCCCGATCCCGGAGGTTGAGCGCCCGGGCCAGCTGGGTCTGGACCGAAAGGGCCAGCTGCTGGGATTCCTTAAGGAACTGGGCCTGGGCCATATCCGAGAGCACATAGGCCAGGAGGTCACCCGTGTCCGGAGGTTCCAAACCCTCAAAGCGCAGGGCGCCGTTTTCCAGGTTGGCCACGGCGCGTTCCCACTGGGTCCGGGCTGCCGACAGGAAGAAGGTTTCCGCCCCCCGGGCCTGCCGGCTCTTTGCCTTGTTGCAGTGGAGTGAGACAAAGAGATCCGCGTGGGCACGGTTGGCGATGCGGGCCCGTTCCCCCAGGGTGATGAACCGATCCCGATCCCGGGTGAGGACGACCCGCACCCGGCCCGAGGATTCCAGGATGCGCTTGAGCCTTCGGGCCACAGCCAGGGTGATGTCCTTCTCCCGGGTTCCCCGGCGGCCAATGGCGCCGGGATCCTTGCCCCCGTGACCGGGATCCAGGACCACCACCCAGTGGCTGCGGTGCGTGCCCTGGATCCGGGGCTCGGGGGCAGCGGTGGCCGGCATCGTCGCAGCCCTTTGGAGACGGAGTTCCAGCCGCGTCTGGCCGGGTTTGAGACGCACCAGACGAGCGTCTCCCACACCCCGAAGGACCCAGAGGAAGCCCTGGATCGTGTGTCCCACCCGGACCGTGGTCAACCCTGCCGGCAACTCGGGCAGGGGACCCGGGTAAAAGCCCCGGGGGATCCGAAGGAGAAGGGTATCGGCCCGGAGCCGGATCCGGGGGGACAGGTCCGGGTTGTGGCGAAGGAGCAGGTGAACCTCGCCGGTGGGAGCGGACCGGAGCCGTTGCAGGGCCTGCACGCTGGGGCGATACCGGGACAGGATGTACCGATGTTTTTCCAGGTCCCAGTAGGCATGGCGGCCGGTCCACTGGCCCACGGCGGCCTCCAGGCTTCGAGCCTCGTAGGCCAGGCCCTCATCCGGGAACCGGTGGGATTCCACGGGGTACGCCCGGCCATCCACCCACACCTGGTGGGTGCCGAAGGCCACCCGGTGGCCCCGAATGGCGTAGGTGCCCTTGCCCCGGGACTTCATCCCGAAGGCCTGGATCAGGGCGTGGGGCGTCAGGTAATGGCGGCCCTGGTGCACGAGGGCCGGAACGCCCACGGCCTGGTACGCCAGGAGCAGGGCCAGGAACCCGGTCATGGGACCTCGGGCTCTCCGGAGAAGTCCATGAACTCCAGGAGCACGCGGCCGGTATCCCGGGGATCGGTGAAGATTACGCGGGGAGAGAAGGCACCTGGCCGGGGTCCGTCCACGATGTGCACCCCGGTCTGTTCCAGTCGTTGCAGCAGCTGGGGCCAGTTCCGAACGCCGAAGGAGAGGTGATGCAGGCCGTCCCCGCGTTTCTCCAGGAACCGGTCCAGGGCTGTGCCGGCCCGGGTGGGGCTGATGAGTTCCAGTCGGACGGGTCCCAGGGTGAACACGGCCACCCGGAGCCCACGATCCGGCAGGTCCTCATAGGCCACTTCCTCCAGGCCCAGGATCTCCTGGAATCGGCGCACGGCGGCCTCCAGATCACGCACGGCGATGCCGACATGGTGCAAAAACAGGGGGTTCTCAGGCTTCCTGGTACTCACCGTACACCTCCCGCAGGGTGTCCGAGATCTCACCCAGGGTGGCCTGGGCGCGCAGGGCGTCCAGGATGTAGGGCATCAGGTTTTCCTGGCCGGCCGCAGCGGCCCGTTTCAGGCGGTGGAGGGCCTGGCGGGTCTCGCTGAAGTTCCGGCGTGCCTTGTAGGCCTTCAGGCGTTCAATCTGTTCCCGTTCCACCTCGGGATCAATCTTGAGCAGTTCGCCCACGGTTTCCCGGGCCTCGCCAGTCTGGAACCGGTTGACGCCCACCACCACCGCCTCGCCCCGTTCAAACCGCCTCTGGTACTCGTAGCTGCTCTGTTCAATCCACTGCTGGAACAGGCCCTGTTTGACGGCTTCCACGGCGCCACCCCGTTCCTCAATCTCCTGCATCAGGGCCTCTATGCGGGTTTCCATTTCCCGGGTGAGGGTTTCCACGAAGTAGGAGCCGGCCAGGGGATCGGCGGTGTCCGGTACGCCGGACTCGTAGCCGATGATCTGCTGGGTTCGGAGGGCCAGCCGGGCCGACTCCTCGGTGGGCAGGGCCAGGGCCTCATCGTAGGCGTTGGTGTGCAGCGACTGGGTGCCGCCCAGCACCGCAGCCAGGGCCTGGAGGGTCACCCGCACCACATTGTTGAGGGGCTCGATGGAGGTCAGGGTGACGCCGCCGGTCTGGGTGTGGAACCGGAGTCGCCAGGATCGGGGATCCCGGGCGCCCAGTTGTTCCTTGAGCAAACGGGCCCACACCCTTCGGGCGGCCCGGAACTTGGCAATCTCCTCAAAGAAGTAGCTGTGGGCAGCGAAGAAGAAGGAGAGCCGGGGGGCGAACCGGTCCAGGTCAATGCCCCGACGGAGCACCTCCTGGATGTAGGCCCGGCCGTCGGCCAGGGTGAAGGCCACCTCCTGGACGGCGGTGGCCCCGGCCTCGCGGTAATGGTACCCGGAGATGGAAATTGGGTTCCACTTGGGCATCTCGTGGGCACAGAACTCAATGAGGTCGCCCACCAGTTTCATGGAGGGTTCCACCGGATAGATGAAGTTCCCCCGGGCGGCGAACTCCTTGAGGATGTCGTTTTGGACGGTCCCCCGGAGGACCTGCCGGGGGACGCCCTGCTTTTCGGCCACCAGGATGTACATGGCCAGCAGGATGGGGGCCGTGGCGTTGATGGTCATGGAGGTGGACACCCGGTCCAGGGGGATGTCCCGGAACACGATTTCCAGGTCCTCCACCGTGGAGATGGCCACCCCGGTGCGGCCCACCTCGCCCTCACTCATGGGGTGGTCGGAGTCGTAGCCCAGCTGGGTGGGCAGGTCAAAGGCCACCGAGAGACCGGTTTGCCCCAGGGAGAGCAGGTAACGGAACCGCTGGTTGGTCTGTTCGGCCGAGCCGAAGCCCGCATACTGTCGCATGGTCCACAGGCGGCGACGGTACATGCCCGGGTAGACACCACGGGTGTAGGGATATTCGCCCGGGTCTCCCAGGTCGCGAGGGTACGAAAAGTCGCCCAGGTCCTGAGGACGGTACACCTCCCGAATGGGGATGCCCGAGGGGCTTTGACGCTCTTTGTCGCTGGCGTTCATAGCGTTAATTATAGGCGAGGAACCGCACCCGGAACGCCCCTTTGCCCGGACGCAGGAGGGCTCGTATAATCCGGTCTCTGGCATTGAAAACCAACCGGGAGAGGTGTCATGGTCTTTAAGGAAATTATCGCCAAGAAACGGGATGGGCTCCCCCTGACGGAAGAGGAGATCCGCTTCTTCGTTCAGGGGGTCACCGACGGTTCCCTGCCGGATTACCAGATCGCTGCCCTGCTCATGGCCATCTACATCCGCGGAATGGAGGATCGGGAAACCGTGGCTCTGACCCGGGCCATGATGGAAAGCGGGATCGTGCTGGATCTCTCGGACCTGCCAGGGGTCAAGGTGGACAAGCACTCCACCGGCGGTGTGGGGGACAAGATCTCGCTGCCGCTGGCCCCTCTGGTGGCGTCCCTGGGCGTGACGGTTCCCATGATCTCCGGCCGGGCTCTGGGCCATACCGGTGGCACCCTGGACAAACTGGAGTCCATTCCGGGGTTTCGCACGGATCTCTCGGTGGAGGAGTTCAAAGAGGCCCTTCGGGCCGTGGGCGTGGCCATGATTGGCCAGACCAAGGAACTGGCCCCGGCCGACCGGCGGCTTTATGCCCTGCGGGATGTGACGGCCACCGTGTCCAGCATTCCGCTCATCACCTCGTCCATCCTCTCCAAGAAACTGGCCGAAGGCATTGACGGGCTGGTGCTGGATGTCAAAACCGGCTCCGGGGCCTTTATGCGCCGCTACGAGGATGCCCGGGCCCTGGCCCGGAGTATGGTCCAGATCGCCCGGGGGATGGGAAAACGCGTGGTGGCCCTGATCACCAACATGGACCAACCCCTGGGATGGGCGGTGGGCAATGCCCTGGAGGTGGTGGAAGCCGTGGAGATCCTCCAGAACCGGGGACCGAAGGACACCACGGAACTCACCCGGGCGCTGGCCGTGGAAATGCTGTTGCTCGCTGGCCGGGCGAACACCCCGGAGGAAGCCCAACGCCTGGTGGATGGGGCCCTGGCCTCCGGCCAGGCCTATGCCAAATGGCAGGAGATGGTGCGACACCAGGGCGGCGACCCCGGGGCCGTTCTTGAACCCGGGTTTATCCAGACCCGGTATCAGGAGCCGTGGCCCGCACCGGCAGACGGATACCTCGCCGCCTACGACACCTACGCCCTGGGCATGGCCGCCACCGTGCTGGGCGCCGGCCGGCTCACCAAAGAGGACCGCATTGACCCGGCCGTGGGACTCCGGGTGTTCAAGAAGGTGGGCGATCGGGTGGAACAGGGTGAACCGGTGCTGGAACTGCGGGCCAACAACCCCGATCGCCTGGCCCTGGCAAAGGAACACCTGAAGGAAGCCCTCCGGATCTCCCCGGAACCCGTGGATCCGCCCCCGTTGATCCTGGAACGCCTGGCCTGAAGGTAGGCTGCGAGAACGCCTCGGGAAGGTCTCTGAGACGCTTCAGGATCGGGGTTATGGCTTCAGATCCCGGGGAGCCCGGCCCTGCCGAAGGGTTTGAACCAGGCCCGGGATGCGTTCCCACAGCACTTTGCCCGTCTGCAACGCCGTGCGCGCCAGCGGCTGGCCCTGCAGAATCTCAGCCACGGTATAAACGAAAAGGTCCACATCCAGGGGAAGGGAGGACGGGGCATACCGTTCCAGACGTTCCAGATAGGGAAGGGAGCACGCTCGTAGGACGACCAGGAGGTCTACATCACTCCGCACCGTAAAGTCCCCGCGTGCCAGAGAACCGAAGAGCACGACAGCCAGAACCTCCGGGTGTTTTTGAAGGCTGCGTTTCAGGGTTTCTATGGCCCGGGCGACCTCTCCCCGGTCAACGGAGTAGACCCTTACAGAACCGAAGGATCGTTTCCGAAAGGGCAAGGGCATGCTGTGCCTCCCGTTCGGTGTAAAACTCCGCGGGTGCTCCCTCGGGTAGGCCATTGGGGTATCGGGTGGGAAGGTAGAGCTTGTCCAGGGTTTTGGCTGCGGTTTTCACTCCGGCAGGAACCGGGATTCCCTCCTGGTCCAGAACCTCCAGAAGACGAGTGATGGAGTGTCCCCACGCCTCCATCCCGCGGGCCAGCAGTACGGCTTTCAGAGCCTTTTCTGCGGCCTGATGGGCGGCGAAACACGCCCAATCGTAGTGGCCGATTTCCAGCGAC
>CAZXAO010000058.1:0-8918 GCA_964638465.1 uncultured bacterium
GCCGGCGCCATGAGACCGGATCCAGCCTCCGGGGTTTCTCTCCTTTCCCGGCTCCGACGCCTCGCAGGAGATCGCCTGCTCGTGGCCCTCGCCACAACGGCGGCGCTCCTGGTGCTGCTCCTGATCCTGGGCATCTTTGGGGTCCTGGTGGTCCACTCCCGTCTGGCGTTCCATCACCTGGGGCTCCGGTTCTTTGTCCAGCAGGTGTGGAACCCGGTGACCGGCGAGTTCGGGGCCCTGCCCAGCCTGTACGGCACCCTGATCACCACCCTCATCGCCCTGGTGCTGGCCATTCCCCTGAGCCTGGCCATCGCCCTGCTGCTCGCCGAGCTGGCCCCTCCCTGGCTGGCCACCCCGGTGGGCCTGGCGGTAGAACTCCTGGCCGCCATCCCAAGCATCATCTACGGCATGTGGGGGCTCTATGTGTTTGCCCCCTATATGGCCCATCATGTGGAACCCGGCCTCCAGAGGATCCTCGGCTTCTTGCCCCTTTTCCAGGGTCCGATTCATGGCATCGGCTTCCTGACCGCAGGCGTCATCCTGGCCCTGATGATCCTGCCCTTTATGAGTGCGGTCATGCGGGAGGTGTTCCAGATGGTGCCTCCGGTGGTCAGGGAGGCGGGCTATGGCATCGGGGCCACCACCTGGGAGGTAACCCGGAGTGTCCTGCTCCGCTACGGTCTCCGGGGGATCCTGGGAGCTGTGTTCCTGGGTTTGGGGCGTGCCCTGGGCGAGACCATGGCCGTGACCTTCGTGATCGGGAACGAGCACCGCATCGCCCTCTCCCTGTTCGCGCCGGGCACCAGCATCACGAGTACCCTGGCCAACGAGTTCACCGAGGCCTCCGACCCCCTCTATCTGAGTGCACTGATTGAATTGGGGCTCCTGCTTTTCCTCGTGTCCCTCGGGATCCAGATCCTGGCCGTGCTCTGGCTTCGCAGGGTGGAACGCCACCTGGAGGGCACCGGATGACCCTGAAGTCCCATCGCAGACGCCTGTGGATAGATCGTTGGCTCAAACTCTTTGCGGGCTTCTCAGCCCTCCTCGGGATCCTGTTCCTCTTCTGGATCCTCGCCACCGTCGTCGCCCGCGGAGCAGCCGCCCTGAACTGGACGTTCTTCACGAAAGGACCGGCGCCACCCGGGGTTCCTGGGGGCGGCCTGGGGAACGCCGTCCTGGGCACCCTGGTCCTGACGATCCTCGCCACCCTGCTGGGGGTTCCGCTGGGACTCCTGGCCGGGATCTTCCTCTCAGAGTTCGGGCGTCAACAGCCCCTGGGCCGTGCCCTGCGCTTCGTGGTCAATGTGCTCATGGGCATTCCCTCCATCATCGTGGGCCTCTTCGTGTGGGCCTGGCTCGTGGTGCCCCTGGGGAGTTTCTCTGGCCTGGCCGGAGCCGTGGCCCTGGCGGTCCTTATGGTGCCCGTGGTGGTGCGAACCACCGAGGACATCCTCCGCCTGATGCCCGATACCCTCCGGGAGTCCGTGCTGGCCCTGGGCGCCCCCCGGTGGCGGATGGTGACGATCCTGCTGCGGGGTGCCCGTACCGGCCTCCTGACCGGCATCCTGCTGGCCGTGGCCCGGATCAGCGGCGAAACCGCTCCCCTGCTGTTCACCGCCCTGAACAGCCCCTACTGGCCCCGTTCCCTCCTGAAGCCCATGGCTAACCTCACGGTGACCATCTACAACTACGCCATGTCGCCCTACCCGGACTGGCAACGCCTGGCCTGGGGCGCCTCCCTCCTCATCACCCTGTCGGTCCTGGCCCTCACGGTGACATCCCGTATATTCTTGGGCGGCCGGAGGAGACCATGAACTGGCGAACGGCAATCCCGGTACGGTGGCATCAAAGGATACGGCGGGAATCCCCCTCTCCCCCACCTAAACCCCTGTATGTTCCGAACCCCAAGATCATGGTGCGGCATCTGAACTTCTTCTACGGCGACTTCCAGGCCCTGTACGACAACACCCTGGACATCGCCGCAAACCGGGTGACCGCCATCATCGGCCCTTCGGGCTGTGGCAAGTCCACCCATATTCGGGTGTACAACCGCATCTTTGAACTGTACCGGGACCAGCGCGCCGAAGGCGCCGTGTACCTGGACGGGGTCAACATCCTCTCTCCGGAGGTGGATGTCATTGACCTCCGGCGGCGGGTGGGCATGATCTTCCAGAAGCCCACCCCCTTTCCCATGAGCATCTTTGACAATGTGGCCTACGGCCTGAGACTGCACTATCAACTCTCCAAAAGCGAACTGGAGGACCGCGTGGAGGCCGCCCTTAAGGCCGCCGCCCTCTGGGACGAGGTCAAGGACAAACTGCACCGGTCGGCCTATGCCCTTTCTGGGGGGCAACAGCAGCGTCTGGTCATCGCCCGGGCCCTGGCCGTGGAACCCGAAGTGCTGCTGATGGACGAACCCACCTCGGCCATTGACCCCGTGGCCACGGCCCGGATTGAAGACCTGATCGTGTCGCTCAAGGAGCGGTACACCATTGTGATCGTCACCCACAACATGCAACAGGCGGCCCGGATTTCGGATTACACGGCCTTCTTCTACAACGGCCGGATCGTGGAGTTCGGGCCCACCGAGGAGATCTTCACGAACCCCAAGAACAAGCAAACCGAGGATTACATCACCGGCCGATTTGGGTGAGAGGAACCCCATGCCCGTGCACTTCCGGCGAGAAATCCAGAAGTTGAGCCAGGAGATCCTGGCCCTCAGTCGGGAGGTGGAGGACCAGGTATGGCAGGCGGTCCGCTCCGTGGAGGAACGGGATGCGGACCTGGCCCACCAGGTGATCCAGAAGGACCGGGAGATTGACCTGCAGGAGGTGGAGGTGGAGGAGGAGTGCCTCAAAATCCTGGCCCTCTATCAGCCCGTGGCCATTGACCTCCGGTATGTGGTGGCGGTGCTCAAGATCAACAACGACCTGGAACGCATCGGCGACCTGGCCGTGAACATCGCTGAACGCGCCCTGTTCCTGGCCCGCTACCCGGAATTCCACCTGCCCGTGAACCTGACCCGGATGGCCCACAAAACCCTGGAGATGCTCCGGAATAGCCTGGAATCTCTGGTGCAGATGGATGCTGCCCTGGCGCGATCCGTGTGCCGGATGGACAATGAGGTGGACACCCTGCACCTGGAGATCTACCGGATGGTGGAGGCGAAGCTGTGCGAACGGTGTCAATGCGTTCGGTGCTACATCTCCCTGCTTTCGGTGTCCAAGCACCTGGAGCGGATCGCCGACCTGGCTACCAACATCGCCGAGGATGTCATCTACATGATGGAGGGCAAGATCATCCGCCACCACCGGGACGAGGACACAGGAGGCCATGAGCAACAGCCGGTTTAACCTTTTCCTGGGGATACTCTGGTTCCCCTTGTGGGGATACCACGCCTGGGCCTGGCTGTGGAAACGCCATTGGTACCTGGATGCCTTCGTGGAACTTCTGTTGCTGTTCCCCTTCGGGATCGCCTGGCTGAGTGATGGCATCGCCCACTGGAAAACCCCCGGGGTGAACACCTGGAACTCGCCAGGAGGGACCTGGCAGGATGCCTTAATCTACGCAGCGGGGTTTGGGGGACTCCTGACCCTCGGGCTGGCCCTCCTGCAATGGGGGTTTCAGGATCCGGACATGGGGTGGCTGGGAATGATCGTTTCCGCTATGGCTCTCCTTCATCTCGTACGACGCTGGCCGTATCACCGGCTGTATAATTCGGGTTCCCAAGGTCAGAGAGGAGGTTCTCAACATGGTCACCCGTGAGCAAATCATTGAAGTTTTGCGTCAAATTTACGACCCGGAGATCCCGGTGAACATTTACGATCTCGGCCTCGTTTACGGCATTGAGATCAAAGACGACAAGGTCAAGATCCGGATGACCCTGACAGCCCCCGGATGCCCCCTGGCCGGCTACCTCCAGCAGGAGGTCAGGGAACGCCTGGAGGCCCTGGAGGGGGTCAAAGAGGCCGAGGTGGAAATCGTCTGGGAACCCCGCTGGACCGTGGACATGATGACCGAAGAGGGCAAAGAGGCCCTGCGGGCCCTGGGGTTCAACATCTAAGGTCCGGTCATGAAGCGGGTTCTCCGTGGACTGGCACTCGTGGGCATCCTCCTGGGGGTCGGGGCAGCCCAGGAACTCTCTCCGGAACTTCTGAACCTCCTGAAAAGCGGCCGCGCCCAGCAGGTGATGGACTCCCTGCGGCAACTCCAGCGCCAGCCCGTGGCTCAGCCCATCCCTCCCGAGTCGCTGGCCGCCCCCAGGCCCCTGCCCTATTCCCCCATTGAGCAGGCCTTCCGGTCCGACACGCTCATTCCGGTGTCCCGGGACCTCCGGCAATTCGGGTACGAGATGTTCCAGCTCCCCTCCGAAGTTCTGCAGAGCCTGGAAAGCACCGAAGCCAGCGCCCCTATAAGCGGCACCTATCCCCTGGGGCCTGGTGACCAGATCACCGTACGGGTCTGGGGCAAGATTGACGAAACCTTCACCTTTACCGTGGACCGAAACGGTGTCATCGTGCTGCCCAAGGTGGGTCCCCTGAAGGTCTGGGGAATGACCTTTGAAGAGGCCTCCCGAACCATCCGGGATCGGCTTCGCCAGGCCTTCGGCGGTGTGGACTTCGCCGTGACCCTGAGCGGGCTCCGCCGGGTTCGCGTGTTCGTCCTCGGAGAAGTCCAGACCCCCGGCACCTACAGCGTGTTCCCCGTGGCCAATGTGCTGGACCCCCTGCTGCTTTCTGGGGGAATCAAAAAGTCCGGAAGCCTCCGGCGCCTCCGGTGGATCCGCACCCGCCAGGACACGGTGATAACCCTGGACCTCTACGACCTGCTGATCCACGGAACTCCCCTCCCCGCCCTTTACCTGGAGGACGGCGACATCCTGTATGTGCCCACGCTGGGGCCGGTGGTGGCGGTGGCGGGCGCCGTGCGCCGGCCAGCCATTTACGAACTTCGGGGGCCCGGAACCCTGTGGGAGGTGCTCCAGTACGCCGGAGGCCTCTCCTTCCAGGCTGACGTCCATCGGATCCAGATCCAGCGGACCGAGGACCACGCTCGGCGGGTGGTCACCGAGATCACCGTCCCCGGCAACCTTACGCCTGCCAGACTTCGCCGTCTTACCGCCCGCGTGCGGGTGCGGGACGGCGACCTGGTGATCGTTCAGCCGGTGCCCGCAGAACCCCGGCACTATGTGGCCGTGCTGGGCAATGTCTTTCGTCCCGGGGCCTACCCCTGGCATCCGGGAATGACCCTGCGGGAGGCCCTGGAGGCCGCCGCCGGCTGGAAACCCGGCTCCTACCTGGACCATGTGGAGATCCTGCGACAGCAGGAAGCCGGATACCCCCGGGTGCTCTTTGCCAATCTACAGGAAGCCCTGGAGGATTCCACCCAGGATGTGGCCCTGGAGGAGTGGGACACCATCCGGGTATACGCGGTACAGGAACTCCGGGCACCGGATTCGGTGTGGATCACCGGTGCCGTGTACCGGCCTGGAGGGTATCCCTATCTGCCGAACCTGCGGGCTGCAGACCTCCTGTTTCGCGCCGGTGGAGCCCAACCCTATGCCGCCCTGGAGCATGTGGAGGTGTACCGCATTGACCCCGGCGAGGGGGTTCGTACCCGGGTGCTGGACCTGCGAACGGAGGAGGGCCGCCAGTATCCGTTGCGGCCTGGCGATCGGCTGCTGGTCCCCCACAACCGCAACTGGCAACCGGATCAGGGCGTGGTCATCACGGGCGAGGTCCGGTTTCCGGGCCACTATCCCTTCGTGCCCGGCCAGACCCTGGCCGACCTGATCCACCGCGCCGGGGGCCTCACGGACCACGCCTACCTGGAGGGGCTGGAACTCTACCGGTACTCAACAGCCCGGCAGTACCGCTGGTTCCGGCGTCAGGCCCAGGGGATTCTGTACGAGGACCTGTTGTGGCAGCAGATGGGTCTTCAGCAGTCCGAACTGAGCCCGGAGGAAAAGGGCTTTCAGGAGGCCTATCTGCAGCAGAAGCGGTGGGAAATCGCTGTCCAGGCGTTGCCTTCCCTACAGGGAGACACGCTGGACACCACCGTGGTACACGCAGCCGAAACCCTCCAGGTCCACCTGGTGTTTCCTCCGGAACGGCGACGCGTGGCGTTTTCCTTCGTGGATTCCGCCGGCCTCACTCTGCCCCTGGAACCCGGAGACTCGGTGTACATCCCCCTGCGGCCCACCACTGTGCAGGTGCTTGGTGCAGTGTATCATCCCGGTGCCTTCGCCTATGTGCCGGGTTACGGGCTCCAGGACTACCTGCGGATGGCCGGCGGACCCCGGGTGGGCTCGGATGTGCGGCACCTTTATGTGGTCAAGGCCTCGGGTGCCGTGGCCCGGGGCCACGAGCCCATTGAACCGGGGGACATCATCTATGTGCCCTGGCGGCCCTACGCCCGAACCCCTATTCGCGTCGTGCTCCGGGACTTCGCCTCCATCGTGTACCAGGCGGCTCTCGCCGTGGTGGCCGTCTACTCTATCCTGGGGCGTTAGTCGTACAGGCGAAGGATCCGGGTCCCCGGGTAGTACTTGGCCACGATCTGGGCTGCGGTGTGTCCCTCCCGGGCCATTCCCGCAGCGCCGATCTGGCAGAGCCCCACTCCGTGACCTGATCCCCCGCCGCGGAGCACGATGGTGGTGGGCAGGCCCCCCAGCGAGCGGATCAGTTCCACAGTAAAAAGCGAACTCTTGAGGGGTGGGTTCCGCAACACCCGTCGGATCCGATACTGCCCCTCCAGCACCACCCGACTCCGGGTCCCCACGATCTCCAGTTTAAGGATCCGACCCGAGACGCCCCGCTCCAGAGCGCGCACCGCCGTGATCTTTCCGACATCCACCCCGGTGTACCGGAGAATCCGCCGGCGGACCTCCCGGGGATCCAGCCGAACGGTCCAGCGAAAGTTCTTTCGGGCCTCCGGGGTTCGGGCGTTCTCGGGGCGTCCATAGCATTCCTCCGGGGGATGGGCGATCCAGTCCCGCACCGAGAGACGGAGGGGCTCGGAGGCGTATCGTTCCTCAGGCCCGCAGAACACACCACGGAGATACGGACGATCGTGGCCAAAGACCAGCCGGGCCGACTCCGTGTGGCCCCCGCAACAGGAGTGGAACAGGGCTTCAATGGGCCGATCCCGATACACCACGACCCTGCCCCGGGTGGTCCACACGGCCAGGTCGGTGGCGTAGGTATGGGTTTTGAGGTCCCCGTACGCCTGGGCCGAGTAATCCCCGGGCAGGTTAAAGGGCTCCCAGAAGTTCCGGCCCTTGTCCCAGGCCCACAGGGCATAGGTCCGGGCCACAATGGCCTGGGCCTTAAGGGCCTCCTGGGGATAGGTGGCGGGCATCTCCACGGGAACTACCCCCTTCAGGTACTCCTCCAGAGGCAACTCGTTGATGACCAGCAGGTTGGTATCACTGGCCACCCGAAACTCCAGGATCCCCAGGAGATGGAGATTGGTGGGCTGACGTTCCACGAAGCGGATCCCGGGATGGACATTGAGGAGCCGAAAGGTGTGGTTTCCCCTGGGGGTGGGCAGGAACCGAATCGGACTTGCGCTGCGCACCAGGACATTGCCCTGGGCGTCAGTGACCTCCAGCCAGCCGGCGGCCTCCCCCGAGGGGATCCAGAACAGGGGGTACGAGTGTAACAGGGTATCCTGTCGGGCCTCCTGGACCGACGCAAAGGGACCCACGAACAGTGCATACTCCCGCGCATCCAGTTGCCGGGCCCCAAACCGGAAAGCCCGGCCCCAGTGCTCCACCCGGAGACGGTACCCCTGGAGTTCCCACTGGATCTTGAGGGTGGTGGCAGAATCCAGAGAAGGGGTAGCGCCTACCCACACATAGAGGCTCCGGCGCGGCGACACCCCCTTCAGGAACTCTACGGTGTAATTGCCCGATGCCCCCCGATACAGGAGCCCGCTTCGGCTAAAGATCAGAAAGGAATCGGGGGCAAACACCTCAAACCGACGGGCATAGGCGATCCCCACCCGAATCATGGGGGACTGGACCCGCCGCGTGGCAGTCCGGGGAGGGGGCGGATACAGGGAACCCTGGGGTGGAGGACCCGGAGAGGTGCACTGGCTCCAGAACAGCCAACCCAGAAGAAGGAGGAATCCTCTGGTGAAACGGAATCTAAAAAAACGGCCCCACCCCAAGGACGCGATCATCGGAGCTTTCCTCTTTCCGATAAGAGCCAGGATACCAGAACGCCAATTATACAGGGCCCCGGGCTTTTCCCCTGCAGAACAGGCCGTTCCCGGGCAGGGGGTCAGGACGCCGGGGAGATCACTTTTCTCCGGGGATGGGCCAGCACCCAGTGGACCCGTTGAGGGGTGGCCTCCAACACCTCAAACTCCACCCCCTGGATGGTGACCCGCTCGCCCGGGGCGGGCACATGGTCCAGGGACGCCATCAACAGTCCACCCAGGGTAGAGACGCGATTGCCGTTCTCCTGCTCCGGAATCTGGATTCCCAGGAGTTCCGCCGCCTTCTGGATCTCCAGTTTCGTGTTCATCAGGATGGTGCCGTCGCTGCGGATCTCGTAGAGTTTCTCCTGACGGTCGTACTCCTCCCAGATCTCGCCCACGATCTCCTCCAGCAGGTCCTCCAGGGTCACGAGCCCCACGACCGTGCCGTGTTCGTCCACCACAAGACCCAGCGACAGCCGGTTGCGTTTGAACTCCTCCAGGGTTTCCAGCACGGTCTTGGTCTCGGGGAAGAAGCGGGGAGGCAGGGCGATGTCGCGGGCGGTTTTGGCGTCCAGATGGTTCAGGTAGCGGAGCACCTCCTTGATGTGCACCACGCCCACCACCTGGTCCATCCGTTTTTCAAAGACCGGCATCTTGGAGTAGCCGTGCTGGAGGTACACCTCCACCACCTGGCGCAGGGTCAGGCTCGCCTT
>CAZXAO010000059.1:0-8805 GCA_964638465.1 uncultured bacterium
AGTGCGGCGGCCTGACGCCGCTTTTGGAGTGCGGCGACCTGTCGCCGCTTTGGTTGGACTAAAGCGGTGCGAGCGCACCGCACTCCAAAAGGGGGATCAAAGCGGTGCTGGAGCACCGCACTCCAAAGGGGGATCGCCAGGTCCCCCTGGAGTTTTTGCTCGGTCTTGTAGGAGCGCCTTCAGGCGCGATCTCCCCGGACCCCATCTTCATAGGTGGTTTCCCTTTCCGGGGCCCCCAGGGGATTTTCTTTGAAAATCCCCTGGGGTGGATCTGTAGGAACGGCTTCAGCCGCGATCTGTTCATCTTGCCGATCGTGATTTCCGGGGACGCAGCCCTGTGTCGGCCCTGCACAGCCCCCGAGGCTTCCAGCCCCGAGGAATCGGTGGTCCCGACCTTGAAGATCCCGGCCGCGAGCCCGAGCCTACTCGCGGAACAGCACGGATTCCCGATGGAAGAGGGACAGGGTCATAGCCACCATGAGGGCGGCGTACACCAGATTGCTCACGAAGGTGCCCAGATAGTGGCTCCACACCACCCCCTGTCGCAGGAGTTCGTTGAAACAGGCTCCGATGTTGTACACCGGTACCAGTACCTGCCAGCCTGAGAAGGTAAAGAAGGGCAGGCTGGCCAGCAGGATCGGGAATATGGCCAGCATCAGGAGGGGGGCGGTGTAGGTCTGGGCTTCCCGGAAGCTCCGGGCAAAGGACCCGATGGTGACCTCCAGGGACGCCACGAACACGGCGAAGGGGACGCTCAGGACCATCATCAGGGTCAGGGCGCCCCAGGGGATGTACAGGTGGTGCCCCAGGAGGAAGGCGCTGGCGCCTGCCCGGGCCATGCCCAGCAGCATCCCCAGGACCATCAGGGGAGCGGTCAGAAAGGCCATGACGGACACGGCCATCACCTTGGCCAGCACCACATCCCGCCGACGGGGGACGAGGGCCAGGAGCACCTCCAGGGTTCGTCGCTCCTTTTCACCGGCCGTGGTGTCCAGGGCAGCATTCAGGCCTCCCACGAAGATGAAGAGCACCATCAGGTATCCCAGCATCTGGGCCAGGGCCGAGGTGGCCATTCGTTCCCGGGAGGCCAGGTTCACGGTTTTCACCTGGAAGGGGAACAGCCAGGCGGTATCCACCCCCAGGTCCTGGAGCCAGGTCACCACCTTCTGGTGTCGCAGGCGATCCAGGGCCCGAACCAGGCGTCCCTGTACAGCCCGGGACACCTCATCAGCCCCATCGTAGTACACCCGGAGGGTTCCGGGCTGGATCTCCAGGAAGGCCTTGAAGTCCCGGGGCAGACTGTCGGGGAGGGCCGGAAGCGGAACCGGCTGGAGGTGTTCCTGCTGGAGGGCTGAGAGGAGGAGGGTGTCTGCGGAGCCCACGATGCCCACGGCATAGGTGCGTTCCTCCAGGGTTTCCTGGCCCTTCTGGCCCACCCATCCCACGAAGGTCATAAACAGAGGGTAGAACACCAGGGGAAACACGAAGGTGTTGAACAGGGTTCGGCGATCCCGAAGGATCTCCAGGAACTCCTTGCGCAGCAGAGGAATCATGGGGTAGAGCCCTCCGGCGTTAGCAGGGCCAGGAACACTTCCCGGAGCCGTTGTTTGCCGGTGCGACGCCGGAGGTCCTCCATGGTGCCCAGGGCGACGATGCGGCCGTGGTGGATGACGCCAATGCGGTCGGCCAGGTACTCTGCCTGTTCCATGATGTGGGTTGAGAGGATTACGGTGCGGCCGCGGTTCCGGGCCTCCAGTAGGGTATCCTCTACCACGCGGGTGGTGGGCAGGTCCAGGCCCAGGGCCGGTTCGTCCAGGATCCAGATGGGAGGGTCCATCACCCAGAGTCGGGCGACGGCGGCCTTTTGCCGTTGGCCGGTGGAGAGTTTCCCCAGGGTTTGGTGAGCCACCTCGTTCAGGTTGAGGCGTTCAAACACCTCATCGGTGCGTTGTTTGAGGGTGGTGGGATCCAGCCCCCGCAGTCGGCCGAAGATTTCCACCATTTCCCGGGGTGTGAGGCGATGGTACACGCCCGCGTCGCCGGGGTGGAATCCGATGCGTCGTCGGGCCTCTTCGGGATGGGCCAGGGCGTCCAGGCCGTCCATCCACACCTGGCCTCCGGTGGGGCGGAGCACGGTGGCCAGCACGCGCAGGGTGGTGGTTTTTCCGGCCCCGTTGGGGCCCAGCAGGGCGAAGATCTCGCCGGGGCGGGCTTCAAAGGACACGCCGTCCACCGCCCGCACCCGTCCCCGCTTCCGGTCGTAGAAGTACTTTTTGAGGTCCTGCACCACCACGCCGGGGGCGGGCATGGGTTACACCTGGCGCTCGCTCTGGATCTTCTTTTGCAGTTCCAGGATGCCGTAGAGCAGGGCTTCGGGCCGGGGCGGACAGCCAGGCACATAGATGTCCACCGGGATGATCTGGTCCACCCCCTGGAGCACCGAGTAGGAGTTGTAAGGGCCACCGGCCATGGCGCAGGCGCCCATGGCGATCACCCATTTGGGTTCGGACATCTGGTCGTAGAGCCGGCGGACCACGGGGGCCATCTTCCGGGTGACGGTCCCGGCCACGATCATGAGGTCGGCCTGACGGGGGGAGAAGCGGAACACCTCGGCGCCGAACCGGGCCATGTCGTACCGGGCGAAGAAGGCACCCATCATCTCAATGGCGCAACAGGCCAGGCCCAGGGGCAGAGGCCAGAGGGAGTTCTTGCGGGCCCACCGGAGCATCTGATCCACGGTGGTCAAAAGCAGGCGGTTCTTGAGTTGTTCCAGGAGGGAACTCTCCCGGCCGCGGAAGTACAGCGGCTCAGGCATGGTCGGCGTCCTCCTTCCGGCCTCGGGTTTTCAGGTACTTCTCGTAGGCCAGGTGTTTGAGCAGGGGCAAACGCAGGGGGGATTTGTCGGCCGGTTCCTGGCGGTAGTAGCCCATCCAGGCCCAGCGGGGGGCTTCCCCCCGGGGGGCCACCAGACGGTCCTTGTGGAGCACCAGTTTTTCGCGTTTATCCACGGCCAGTTCATACTGGTCCGTCATGACGATCACCTCGTCGGGGCAGGCTTCCACGCAGATCCCGCAGAACATGCATCGGCCGAGGTCCAGGTCCCAGATCTTGGCGTGGCGTTCGCCGTGGGACACCCGGTGCTTTTCGGTGTTCTCGGCGCCCACGATATAGATGGCTTCGGTGGGGCAGGCTGCGGCGCAGAGCATACAGGCGATGCACCGTTCCAGGCCGTCTTCGTGGCGCTGGAGCTGGTGCAGCCACCGGGCCCGGGGAGGCAGGGACCGCCGTTCCTCGGGATACTGGACGGTGATCTTCTTTTTGAAGAAGTGCCGCAGCGTCACGGAAAGGCCCTTGATCAACGGTACGATCATGGTTCTGCTCCTATTTCAAGATCCGGGCCTCAATGGCCTCGGCCGGCAGGGTGGAGACCGCTGCGTCGTGGATCAGGCGGTAGGTTTTGCTCTCCAGGGGGGGCCAGATCACCAGGATGACATTGTCGGGCAACAGCGGGTTGTGCCGGGCCAGGTACTCCTGCCCCTGGACCCGCACGAGCACTTTTTCGCCCTCCAGCCCCAGACGCTGCAACAGGGCGGTGGGGAGCTCCAGCTGGTGGCTCGGTACCAGGGGTTTCACCAGTTCGGAGCGTAAGGCGTATCGGGTCCAGTAGAGGTGCCGGCTGGGCACCAGGTAAAAGCCCTCCTCCACGGGCTCCAGATCGTCGGAGGGAGGAGGCTGGAGCCGGGGCTGTACCCGGGGATAGGCGATCCGGGGAAACCGTCGTTCCGTGGCCAGGTTGTGGATGGAGGGGATGAAGGTGGGATAGGTGTGGTGCGTCTCTTCTGCCCTGGGGGGATAGTGTTCCGCATACAGGGGAATGCGTTTGCGCATCCAGGATTCCAGGTCGTCGAGCCGGGTGCCGAAGCGCGACAGGAGGTCCAGGAGCACCTCCCGGGCCGGGCGGGCAGTGCCCAGAGGGGCGAGGTGGGCATCGGTGGCTTGCAGGATCCCGTCGGTGGTGGTGTAGGTGCCGGCCTCTTCAAAGGGCAGGGCCAGGGGGAGCAGGAGGTGGGCCTGAACTGCGGTATCCGTCAGGTAGGAATCCAGCACGGCCAGAAATTCCAGGTTCTTCAGAGCCTGTTCCACCAGGGGGCGGTGGGGAAACTCCTGCAGTGGATCCCGGTTGAACACCACCAGGGCCTGGATCTTACCCTCGGCGGCGGCCCGGATCATGTCAAAGGCTGAGAGTCCGGGCCTCAGCGCGGGTTCCTGCCCGGCGGTCAGGTAGGGGTGGACACCCGCATCCACGAAGCCCTGCCCGTTGGGATCGCTGCGCAGGTACAGCACCCGGGCGCCGGTGAGGGCGGCGGCACTCAGAAGAAGCCGCTGTTCCGCCTCGGGCAGGAGATCATCCAGGATGATCAGGGCGTCCTCGCCGTGGCGTTCCAGGGTCCGGGCCAGGTCGCGGGCCCTGCCGTCCGGGGTCGGTTGCCCCTCCAGGTGGGCACGCAGGTGCCGCAGCACCTGCCGGGCTTCCTGGGGATCCACCGCCTCCACCCGGCTGAAGTACTTGTTGTCGTACGGGTTGGGTCGGCTGGTCAGGAGCCAGGTTTCCCGGTTTTGCCGGCGACGCCGCAGGAGCCTGAGGCCCAGCAGGGGGAACCCGTTGCTTACCTCCAGGCCGTAGGCGAGCACGAAGGAAGCGGTGTCCACATCCCGCTGGGTGCCGGTGGAGGCCGAAACCCCGAGGAGGTCGTACAGACTATCACGGGCGTGGCGGTCAGGCCAGGCGGGTCGGGCATCCAGGTGGGGGGTGCCCAGGACCTCCCGGAAGAAGTAGGCCAGAAGGGCCGCCGTTTCGTTGGTGCCGTGGCCTGCAGCGATCAGCCCGATGCTCTCGGGCCCGTGGGTTTCCCGGATCTCCCGGAGCCGCTGGGCCAGGGCATCCAGGGCCTCCTGATAGGTCACCTCGCCCGTGAATCCCTGGAGACCCACCACCCGGGGGTAGAGAAGCCGGTCCCGGGTGTTCAGGAAATCAATGACGAAGCGGGATCGGTCGTCGATCCAGGGATCGTTGATGTCGGGATTGGGGAACATATAACAGCGGAGGATCTCGTGATCTTCACCGCGCATGCCGCCCGCTGTAGGGTGGCCTCGTCCGGTGCGGCCGCCGGGCCGCGTGTACACCATCAGGTTGGCACCCAGGGAGTCGTGGGGCGAGATGCCGGGCCTTCGGGTCATCTCCCAGGGCCGGGCCCGAAACCGGTAGTCCCGACCCGTAATGGCCCCCAGCGGACAGATCTCAATGAGGTTGCCCGAGAACTCGCTTTCCAGAACCGCATCGCGGTAGGGTCCGACCAGGACCTCGTGACCCCGTTGCTCGTAGCCCCAGTCGGTGCTGCCGGCGATCTCCTGATAAAAGGTGACGCAGCGATAGCAGGTGATGCACCGGTTGGGATAGAGCTCAAAGAAGGGGCCGGCGGATCGGCGTTCCTTTTCCAGTTTGGGGAACTCGTAGGGCGAGGTGGTGGGTCCGAAGCGGTAGGTGAGGTTCTGCAGGTCACATTCCCCGCCGGCGTCGCAGATGGGGCATTCCAGGGGATGGTTCAGGAGAAGGAACTGCAACTGATCGTGCCGCGCCTGCTGGACCTTGGGGGTCTCGGTTTCCACCACCATCCCTTCCTGGGCCTGGGTGGCACAGGAGGGCAAAAGACCCCGTCGTCCACGGTGTTCCACCTCCACCAGGCACATCCGACAGGCGGCCTTGATGGGCAGGTGGGGATGATAGCAGAACACCGGGATGGGAACCCCGTGACGCCAGGCGACCTGCAGGAGGGTTTCGCCCGGCTCAAAAGAAACTTCTTTGCCGTTGAGTTTCAAGGTGGGCATACTGTGATCCTCGGTTTGAGGGGATTTATACGCTATCCCCCGCACCATTGCAAGGATTTGCGACGCCCGACCCTCTGAGGTGTGGGGCCGGAATGGCAGGGCTTTTGCACCCCCTCGGATACCCTGTGGCCCGGAACCGCCGGGGAAACCAAAGGATCGTGGAAAGTTCGGGTGTCCCGGCGTTCCATTTCAAACCAAAGGAGGTTTTCTATGCCCGCAGACCTGCAAAGTTTCCGGTTCCGCTGGCTTGCGGTGGCCAGCCTGCTGCTTGCGGCCTGCTCGCCCTCCAACCTCATCAACCGGATGATGCCCCCGGAGGACCGGCCGGAGCCTGTGCCCTTCCAGGTGGAACGCCTGACGCCGGAGGCCTTTGATAGCCTGGCCCAGGCCCTCCGGCAGGCCTATCCCGGGTACCGGTTTGACCACATCCGCCGGTTCAAGGAGGCCGGGATCCTGGCCTACGAAGGCCCGAAGACCTGTCTTCAGTGCCACAAGACCATCACCGTGGTGGATCCCTACACCCACAAACCTAAAACCGTGGACCTGATGGACAACCTCCTCTCCTCTGCCCACTATAAGTTCTTCACGATGCGCCATCCCGAGGTCTGGGGCTTCAACGGCGAACTGGCAGACCCCTTCCCCATGGGCAAGATTGACCGGCCGTGCCCCAAGCCCGGCTCCTTCGCCATGACCGCCTGGGCGGAAATCGTGCGGACGAAGGACGGCCGGGAGTACTCCGAAGGTTGCGGTATGTGCCACATCGGGGGCCAGTACCAGCCACCCCTGGGGGAGATCATGCCCCTGTACGCCACCCGCCAGGAGGAACGGGACGCCATTGACTGCCTGATCTGCCACGCCGTGGCCTACGACATGAACCAGCGGGTCGTGATCCAGGATCCCAACGGCCGCACCCGCTGGGGCCAGGATCGCTCCCTGCGTGCGGCCCTCACCGTGGGCGTCCCCACAGCCCAGAACTGCCTGCGGTGCCATCAACACAACTTCGGCGGCGACATCTATGTGGATTCCCTGGATCCCTCGTACATGCAGAGCCGGCTCCAGCCGGGCTACGAGCGGCCCCGGGTGTTCCATCCGGGATCCAAGCGGGGCACGCCCTACTCCCCCTCCTGGGATGTCCACGCCCGTGCCGGCCTCTCCTGCCTGGATTGCCATACCACCATGGGTCACTACATCGCCCGGGGAACCCACACCACCACCCTCATGGCCAACGACCTGCCGGGCATTGAGGTATCCTGCGAGCAATGCCACGGCACCGAGCCCCACCGGGCGAACCCGGACCTCGCCGATTACCTGAACATGCACACCGAAAAGATCGCCTGCCAGACCTGCCACATCCCCTCCCTGCACCCCGACAATGTCACCCTGCGGGACTTCGCCCATCCGGAATACGAGGAGGAGGAAGGCATCTACATTTACTCCGACATTGCAAAGGAGTGGGAACCGGGCAAGGGCATCGTATACAAGTGGTGGAACGGCGATTGCACCTTCCTGGGTACACCCATCGGCGACAATCCCAATGGCGCCGGCCTCTACGACATCTACAAGCCCAACCATGTGTGGCCGGAGTTCCAGGACTTTGACTACGACCGCTGGCAGGAGGAGGTGCTCCGGCCCATCGCGCAACGCAAGCCTTCCAAGATCTGGCCTATGAAACTCTACAACGGCCGGCAACACATTGACCTGCAGAACATGGGCCCCTTCGGCGGTATGTTCGTACCCTATAACCTGCCCACTTACTACGCCACCGGGGATCCAGATTCGGCCGCCCGGGTGGAAATGCGGAAACCGATGATGCGCATGATGTACGGCTGGATGTTCAAGAAGTACCTGATGGACAGGTTCATGGCCTTTATGGACATCCCGGGGTGGAACACCGCCGCTTATGAGGATGTGCTACACCTCCGGAAGGTGGAACCCCGGTGGCTGCCCAGCGATGCCTTCCTGGAGATCAGCCACGCCATCCGGAGGGAGGGGGCCCTGACCTGCACGGATTGCCACAGTCCCAACGGGGTTCTGGATTTCAAGGCCCTGGGATACACCGACGAGGAGATCGCCACGCTGACGGAGAATCCGCTGGAATAAGGGAGCGGGCGGTGATGGAGGGCGGGCGGGCCCCCGGCCGGGGGCCCGCCCGTATCCTTAGACCATGATCCGGGCAGACTTTCGCAGCGATACCGTGACCCGTCCCACGCCGGCCATGCGTCGGGCCATGGCCGAGGCCGAGGTGGGCGACGATGTGCTGGGCGACGACCCCACGGTGCAGACGCTGGAACGGGAGGCCGCCGAAAAACTGGGCAAGGAAGCCGCCCTCTTTGTCCCCTCCGGCACCATGGGCAACGCCATCGCCGTTAAGGTCTGGACCCGGGAGGGCGACGAGGTCATCGTGGAGGAACGATCCCACATCTACAATCTGGAGGTGGGCCACCTGGCCGTGATCTCCCGGGTGATCCCCCGACCCCTCCCCTCCCACCGGGGTGCCCTGGATCCGGACCTGGTGGAGCGCCACATCCGTCCCCGAACCCTCCACGGCGCCGGCACCCGCCTCCTGACCCTGGAGAACACCCATAACCTCTGGGGTGGAGCCGTGGTGCCTCTGGAGAATTTCCAGGCCCTCCGGGAAGTGGCCGATCGCCACGGCCTCCGCATCCACCTGGACGGCGCCCGCATCTTCAACGCCCAGGCCGCCACGGGCACCCCCGCCCGGGAGTTTGCCCGCTATGTGGACTCCGTGATGTTCTGCTTTTCCAAGGGCCTCGCCGCACCGGTGGGCTCCGTTCTCGTGGGCCCCCGGGACTTCATCCAGGAGGCCCGTCGGGTGCGGAAACTACTGGGAGGGGGGATGCGACAGGCCGGGGTGCTGGCGGCCGCTGCTCTGGTGGCCTTGCGGGAGATGGTGGACCG
>CAZXAO010000060.1:0-8798 GCA_964638465.1 uncultured bacterium
GCCGTCCACGAAGAGCACCAGGTTCAGCAGCACCTCGGTGATGACGATGCCCCCGAGCAGCATGGCCTGGGCCGGGTGGGTGGTCCACAGGGCCCGCAGGGGCACGGCCAGGTACCAGAGAAGGGCCGCAGTGATGGTCACCCACAGGAACAGGGCCGGCACCAGCACGGCCAACCGGTGGAACCATCGGGTGTGAGGCAGTTCCCGCAGGACCCAGAGGGCGACGGTAAATAGGGCGATGGAGGCCAGCAGCTGGTTGGCACCGCCAAAGGAGGGCCAGAGGACCCGCCACAGGGCCCCAAAGGCCAGGAACAGCCCGGCCAGGGAGACCAGCAGGGAGGCCACCCACTTGTGGTCCAGCAGGGCCAGGAGGCGCGAGGTGCCCGGTGTCCGCAAGGGTTCCAGGAGCTCCGCCAGGGTGAAGCGGGCGAGGCGTGCCGTGGTGTCCAGGGTGGTCAGGGCGAAGGCCGAAACCCACAGGGAAGCGAACACCGCTACGAAGTGGCGTGAGATGGCGGGCACGACCCGGGTGACCGCCTCGGCGTAACTCTGGGCAAACATGCCCACCGGGCCGCCCACAAGGCCCAGGGCCCGTCCATACTCCCGGGCGAAGGCCAGGGCGGAGTCCGGCTGCACTCCCACCTGATGGAGCACCCCCAGGCCAAAGGCCCCCACGGCGGCGATGACCGTGGTGGACAAAAAGCCCTCCGTGAGCATTCCCCCGAAGCCCACGAAAAGCCCGTGGCTCTCCCGCGCCAGCTGCTTGGAAGTGGTCCCCGAGGCCACCAGGCTGTGGAACCCGGACAGGGAGCCACAGGCGATGATCAGGGGGATGACCGGCCAGAAGGGGGAGGGTTGCCCCGAGATCACCGGGGCGCTCCATCGGGTGAAGGCGGGCACCTGCAGGTCCTGATGGAGCACCAGCAGCACCAGGGCCCCCAGGATCAGACCACCCCAGAGTAGAAAGGCGTTCAGGTAGTCCCGGGGTTGCAGAAGGATCCACACGGGCAGGGAGGCTGCCACGGTCATATAGATCAACAGCACAAGGAGCCACTGGTGATAGGAAAGTCGCAGGGGCACGAGGGGGGCGAGGCCGATGGCTCCAGCGAGGAGAAGGAGCCCGATCACGGTGCCCGGCCCCAGGCCCAGCGGCGTACGGTACAGGAGGACCCCGGTGATCATCGCCACTCCGATGAAGAGCAGGGAGGCCGACCCTACCGCCGGGTTCTTCACAAAGATGGTGGCAATGATGGAGGCAAAGGCCCCGATGACCAGGATCAGGGTGAACAGGATGAACACCCGGAACAGCATACTGGTGCGATGGGAAATGAGTTCGCCGGCGATCCACTGGATGGACCGGCCCCGGTGCCGGACCGAGGCCATGAGGGACAGGTAATCGTGGATTGCACCGATGAACACATTGCCGAGCCACACCCAGAGCAGTGCCGGCAGCCAGCCCCAGGCCAGGGCAATGATGGGACCCACGATAGGGGCGGCTCCGGCAATGCTGGCGAAGTGGTGCCCGAAGAGCACCCCGGGCTGTGCGGGCACAAAGTCCACGCCGTCAAACAGCGCCCGGGCCGGGGTTTCCCGTTCATCGTCCGCCTGCACCACCCGCCGGGCCAGATGCTTGCCCCACAGATGATAGGTGGCCAGGTAGATCAGAAGTCCGCCCAGAACGACGCTTAAGGTGGTGGCCATGGTCTCCTCCGTGTGGGCTAATTATAGGGAGGACCAGTGGCAGCCCGGAAACCCCTGCCATACCATTGAAGCATGCATTACCTGGCCCTTGTCCTGTTGCTGCAAACCCTGGGACACAACCCCAAAACCGGGGAGAACTTCGCCCTGACCCCCCAGATGCCCCCACCCAGCATCCACCAGCTGGAGTACCGGTACTACCGTCATGTCCAGGTCCCGGAACCGGACCACTTCCAGCGCCCCCGCGACCTCCAGCCCCGGCCCCGGACCCTGTACCGCACCATCTACGGGTTTCTGCCTTACTGGCGACTGGACTCCTATGCCCTGATCCACTGGGATCTGCTGACCCACATCGCCTGCTTCGGCATTGAACTGGACGCCTTTGGCCAGGTGTCCAGCAGCCACGGCTGGCCCGGCGCCTGGGCGCCGGTGGTGGACTCCGCCCACAGCCACGGCGTGGAAGCCCACCTGGTGATCATCGTCTTTGACGCCGACGCCATCCACAGCATCCTGACCACCTATCGGGATCAGGCGATCCAGACGATCCTGCACCAGGTGGACCTCGGCAACGCCGACGGCGTGAACATTGACTTTGAGTTTCCCTATTCCTCGGATCGGGAGCTGGTGAACACCTTCATGTCCCTTCTGGCCGATTCCCTGCACGCCCGGGGCAAACACCTGACCATTGATGTACCGGCCATCAACTGGAGCAACCGGTACGATCCCCAGCACCTGGCCACCGTCACCGATGGCCTCTTCATCATGGGCTACGATTTCCACTGGCCCGGGAGCGACGAGGCCGGGCCCGTGGCCCCGCTCACGGGGTGGTCCTACAATGTCACGGGAAGTGTCCAGTACTGGGTGACGAACTCCGGAAACCAGCGGGACAAGATCATCCTGGGGGTTCCATACTACGGCTACAAATGGCCCACCGTGGGCCCGTATCCCCATTCCAGCACCGTCGGGAGCGGCACCGCCGTGCTCTACACCGCGGCCATCGCCGAGGCCCAGACCTACGGGCTCCTCTGGGATGGCGAGAGCCAGACCCCCTGGTACCGATACCAGGCCTCGGGCCAGTGGTACCAGTGCTGGTTTGACAATGACACCTCGCTGGGCCTGAAGTACGATCTGGTGAACGCCCAGGACCTCCAGGGCACCGGGATGTGGGCCCTGACCTACGACGGCACCCGGCCAGAGCTCTGGGAGGAACTGGCCCGGCACTTCGCCGAAGGCACACCGCCGGCTCAGCCTCCGGCCCTGCAGGTGTATCTTTCTGGCCCCTATCGGCTCACCGTCCAGTGGGCCCCGGTGGCCAACGCCTCGGGCTATGATGTCTACGAGAGTGAAGACGGCCAGAGTTTCTCGCTGGTGGCCCATGTGTACGCCAACGCCTACAACACACCCATCCTTCCCGAAAGCACCGTACGGTTCTATAAAGTCCGGGCGACCAACGCCTACGGCACCTCCCCCTTCACCGAGGTGGGCGGCGCCATGGTCATGGCCACACCCAACCCCGTGCTGGTGGTCAACGGCTTTGACCGTACCCAGGGCACCCAGAATACCTTTGACTATGTGGTGGACCACGGCCTGGCCCTGCAACGCCTGGGGATCGGATTCAACTCGGCCTCCAACGAGTTCGTGGAAGACAGCAGCCTGGACCTGACCCCTTACACAGCCGTGGACTGGATCGCCGGTGAGGAGGGTACGGCCACCCTGGCCTTTTCCCACGCCGAACAGGCGGTGATCCAGGCCTATCTGGAACAGGGGGGGCGGTTCTTTGTGTCCGGCTCGGAAATTGGCTATGACCTCTGGGAACACGGGGATGCCCAGGATCAGGCCTTTTACAGCCAGTACCTGAAGGCCCAGTACCTGGGTGACGACGCCAACACCCACCAGGCCCAGGGCCAGCCCGGGAGCATCTTCGCCGGCCTCGGACCCTTCGGCTTTGACGATGGGACCCACGGTTCCTACGATGTAGACTACCCGGATGGTGTAGGACCCACCGGCGGCAGCACCTCCTGCCTCGTGTATGTGGGGGGCACCGGCTGGTCGGCCGGCATCCAGTACACCGGACCCTTTGGCTCGGGCACGGACACCGGCCAGGTGGTCTACCTGGGGTTTCCAGTGGAAAGCGTCTACGAGGACAGCCTTCGGCTGGAACTCTTCCGCCGGGTGTTCTATTACTTCGGGTTCACCACGGCCGTGGCGGAAAGAGAAGCGGCAACCGGCCCGCAGGCGCCCTCCCCCCTTAGGTTCCTGCCCCGGGAACGGCGGGTGATGGTGGTGGGTCCGCAGCACTGGACCCTGAGGCTCTGGAGCTCCTCTGGCCGCCTGGTGCGGGAGGCCTCCGGCTGGCAGCGGGTGAGCCTGGACCTTCGTGGACTGCCCACCGGGGTGTACTGGGCAGAGGCTCGGGGGAATCGTGGCCGCTACCTTCGGAAACTCTGGGTCCTCCAACCGTAACCGGGTGCGCACCGTCGTTTTCCTGGCCGCTGGTGCCGGTAGTCGCCTGGGACGGCGGCCGGTGCCCAAGGCCTGGTTGCCGGTGCGGGGCCTGCCCCTGATCTACTGGAACCTCCGGCTCTTCTGCCGGGCGGGCTTGCAGCGGGTGATCTTCGTCACCGGCCGGCTCTACGATCGCTGGCCGGCTCTGCTGGGCCGGATCCGCCACGCCTGGCCCTGTCGGTTCCAGCTGGTGCACAATCCCCGCTGGTCCGCCACCGAAAACGGGGATTCCCTGCGACTCGTGGAACCCCTGGTCCAGGGAGCAGAGTTCCTCTTTGCTATGGCTGACCACCTCTTTGCCCCCGAGCAGGTTCACCTGGCGCTCCGAACTCCTGCAGCGCCCCTGGCCGTGCGCCTCGTGGTGGACCCCCAGCCCGGCCCCTGGCTGGACCCCGGGGAGGCCACCCGGGTACGGTTTGCCTCCGGCAGGATCCTGGCCATCGGCAAAGGCCTGGACCCCTGGGATGCCCTGGACACCGGTCTGTTCCGGGCGTCCCCCCGGATTTTCCGGTTTTTCCCTCCCCGGCTTTGCGGCGTCTCGGTCACCGAGGTGATGCAACGGGCCGCCGCCGCGGGCCAGGCTGGTGTGCTGGTGGTCCCCGGCGCCCGATGGCTGGATCTGGACACCCCGCTGGATTGGGCCCGGGCCGGCGCCCTGGTGGCTGGAACCCGGTAAACAGGTTTATAATTGTGAGCCTTCAGCCCTTTTGGAGGCCAAACCCTTGAACACAACGGACCCTTTTCCCGCCGGGAGGGTTTCCCAGAACAGGCTGGGAACGAGCCCCTGGCGTTTTTCTTTTGTCTCCCGGGGGAAAACCCAGTGGAGGTAATCGCACGATGAAGGTGAACGACATCGCGGTTCGCATCGGTGGACAGGCGGGCGACGGCGCCCTCACCACCGGGGACACCCTGGCCCTGGTGCTTCACCGCATGGGGCTCTATGTGATCACATTCAAGGACTTCCCTTCCCAGATCCGTGGCATCCACACCAACTACACCATCCGGGCCCATCACCAACCCGTCCAGGCCCGCCCCGACACCATTGATGTCCTCATGGCCTTTGATCACGACAGCATTGAACGCCATACCCACGAACTTGCCCCCCACGGCTACATCATCTACGAGAGTAGCCGCGGCGAACTGAAGGACCCCGTTCGCGACGATCTGGTGGTCATCAATGTTCCCCTGCGGAAGATCGCCCAGGAGGTGGCCGGCCGGGAGGTGATGAAGAACACCGTGGCCCTCGGCGTGCTGGCCGCCTTTACCGGCCTGGATCGGGCCGTGGTGGAGGCCATCCTCAAGGAACGGTTCCTGAAACGCAAGGGCATGGCCGTGGTGGAGGCCAACCTCAAGGCCTTTGACGCCGGCTATGCCTTTTTTGAACAGGCCGGTCTGCCGGCCCATCACCTGAAACTCCAGCAGAACGGTGATCCCAAGGGCTACCTCATGATCGGCAATGAGGCCATCGCCTTTGGGGCCCTGGTGGCGGGGTGCCGCTTTTACGCCGGTTACCCGATTACCCCTGCCTCCGAGATCATGGAGTGGCTCGCCAAGTTCCTGCCCAAGTACAACGGCGTCGTGATCCAGGCCGAGGACGAGATCGCTTCCATCAATCTGGCCGCCGGCGCTGCCCTGGCCGGAGCCCGCGCCATGACCGCCACCTCCGGCCCCGGGTTCTCCCTCATGACCGAAGGCCTGGGCTACATCGCCACCATTGAGGCTCCTGTGGTGCTGGTGAACGCCACCCGGTCCGGGCCCTCCACCGGCATGCCCACGAAGACCGAACAGGGCGACATCTTTCACTCGGTCTTTGGAGGTCACGGCGACTTCCCCCGCATCGTCCTTTCGCCGAAGGATGCCCAGGAGGCCTACCACCTGATCATTGAGGCCTTCAACCTGGCCGAGGAGTTCCAGATGCCCGTGATCTTCTTCATTGATCAGTTCCTGGCGCAGAACAAGTACACCGTGCCCGACCTGCCCCGCGAGGTTGCCCGGGTGAACCGCGGCGAACTCCTGGACCCCACGAAGAGCGCCAACCCCGAGGATCCTGAGGCTGCCTTTCCCCGGTACCGCGTGACCGACTCCGGGGTCTCGCCCCGCACAATTCCCGGGACTCCCGGGGGCATCCACTGGGTCACCGGACTGGAACACACCGAGTACGGCCATGTGAGCACCTACGCCAAGAACCGGGTGGAACAGATGAACAAGCGGTTCCGCAAACTGGAAACCGCCAAGCCTCGCCTGCCCCGCCCCGTGGTGTATGGCAACACCGAGGCCGACCGGGTCCTCATCGTCACCGGTTCCACCACCGGCGCGGCTCTGGAGGCCATGGACCAGGCCGGAGGCGCTTTCTTCGTGGTGCAGGTACGGACCCTGTGGCCCTTTGAGGTCAACGAGCTGGACCGCTACACCCGGGACAAGGCGGTGTTCGTGGCCGAGGTGGACTACCAGGGCCAACTGGCGTATCTTGTGGAACACCACCTGGGACGACGGGTGCACCGGGTGGTCAAATACAACGGCCGGCCCTTCCGGCCTTCGGAAATCAAGGAGGCGGTACTGTCATGAGCCCTGTGACAGAGGTCAAGTTGACGCCTCGCCTGTACGAGGCCAAAAAGCCCGGTTGGTGCCCCGGTTGCGGGGACTACGGGATTTTTGCCGCCATTAAGATGGCCCTGAGCGAACTCCAGATCCCGCCCCACGAACTCGTGTCCGTGGCCGGGATCGGGTGCTCGGGCAAGATCAGCGACTACATCTACTGCTACTCCGTGCACACCCTGCACGGCCGCGTGATGCCCGTCATGCTCGGCATCAAACTCGCCAACCCCACGCTGACCGTGATCGGCTTCAGCGGCGACGGCGACGCCTTCGCCATCGGGATGAATCACTTCGTCCACATGGCCCGCCGTAACCCCGACCTCACCTACATCATCATGGACAACCAGATCTACGGCCTCACCAAGGGCCAGTACTCTCCCACCTCCAATCCCGGCATGCGGACCGGCTCTTCACCTTACGGTTCCAAAGAAGAACCTATAGACGGTGCGGCCGTGGCCCTCTCGGCCGGCGCCACCTTCGTGGCCCGGGGGTTCTCCGGCGACCCCAAGGGCCTGAAGGAGATCTTCGTAAAGGCCATCCGGCACAAGGGGTTTTCCGTGGTGGATGTCATCTCCCCCTGCGTCACCTTCAACCGGATCAACACCTACGATTGGTACCGCCAGCGGATCACCCCGGTGGAAAACCTGGAAGGCAAGAGCCGGGCTGAGATCCTGGAAACCCTGATGCGACTCAAAGCCCAGGGGAAGATCCCGGTGGGGATCTTCTACGAGGAACAGGGCCAGACCTTTGAAGAGGAAGTGCTCCTGAACCCGATGGAACCCATGGCCCTCCAGGATCTGACCCCCAGGGACGAGTTCTGGGAGATCCTGAACCTCTACCGATGATCCTTTTGCTCCTGCTCCTGGCCGGGATTCCTCTGGAAGGCCAGCCCTCCTGGGAATCCCGGCCAGGTTTTTATTCCACCGGGGGCGGCGCCGCCGACTTTGACGGTGACGAAACCCTGGACCTGGCCGTGGCCAACGGCAACGACATGGCCGCAGAGCCCAACCACCTGTTCCTGAACCACACCGGTACCCTGGATACCCTGCCCGCCTGGACCTCCACCGACCTCCGCTACTCGGGCCACCTGGCGGTGGGGGATGTCAATAACGACGGCTGGCCCGACCTGGTGGTGGCCAACTACGCCCAGGCCTACGTCTGGCAGCCCCAGTTCAGCACGGTCTACCTGAACCAGGGCGGTACCCTCACCCCGGACCCCGCCTGGCAACCCCAGGACGCCTTCATCAGCTTCGCCTGCGCCCTGGGCGACTTTGATCTGGACGGCGACCTGGACCTTGCCTTCGCCTGCGGCGAGGAGTACTCCCAGCAACCCGATGTGCAACGCCTCTACCGGAACCTCACCGTGGAGGGCGACACCGGCCTCTTTACACCGGAACCCGTCTGGACCTCCCTGGAGCCCTACTACGGCTACGATGTGACCTTCGCCGATGTCAACCGGGATGGCTGGCCCGATCTGATGTTCGCCTGTAGCCACCAGCCCAACCTGGTGTTCCTGAACCAGGGCGGCACCTTCAGCGAGATCCCCTCCTGGCAGTCCGACGACGCCTACGGCACCCTGCAACTGGACCTGGGGGATGTCAACCACGATGGCTGGCCCGACCTGGTGGTAGCCGACAACGGTCAGACGGGCGGTTCCTCCCGCTTCCGCGTGTACTTCAACGAGAACGGCACCCTCCAGACCTTCGCCGGATGGACCTCAACGGAACCCAGGACCTACGCCTCCACCGTGGCCCTGGGGGATGTCAACGGCGACGGTTGGCTGGACCTCGCCGCCGGGGGCTGGTGGGAACCCGTAGCGGTCTACGAGAACCTCGGCGGCTTTCTGGAACCCACAGCCTCCTGGCACTGGAACCCGGTACCGCCCCAGGACCTGGTGGGCGAGAAGGTTACCTGGGTGCCCCTGACCCCCGGGGTCGGCGTGGGTTGCGTGGATACCCTCCGTCCCGACCTCCTGGACCACCGCCGGGGATGGTTTGACC
>CAZXAO010000061.1:0-2414 GCA_964638465.1 uncultured bacterium
GCCAGGCTGGCTCATCTCCTGGATGAAGCGATCCAGGCGTTTCCTCAGGGCCGGGACCCTCTCCGGTTCGGTCACGAAGTAGAAGGTGAGTTCGCCCCCGTACCGCTGGGTGTAGTAGCCGAAGGAGGCCGAGGTGGCCAGGCCGGAATCCACAAAGACCGTCTGGAACCGGGAGCCCGGAGCGTTCATCAGGGTGCTCAGAAGATCGGCCACATAGGTGTCTTCCGTTTGCTGGCCCACATTGGGGCCGGCGTAGAGCACCTGCACATAGGCGTGTTCCGCAGGCAGTCGGAGCACCACGGTGCGACTCATGGTGTCGTGGGGCACGGGATCTACCCGGGGCGGTGGAGCCTGGTTTTTCCACCCGCCAAAGGTCTCCTGGATGTATCGGCGGGCGGTGGCGAAGTCCAGGTCGCCGGCTACGATCAGGTTGCAGTTGTTGGGGTTGTAGAAGTTTTTCTGGATCTGGAGCATCAGGTCGCGGGTGGCGTTCTTGATCTGGGCGCTGTCGCCGATGACATTCTTCCGGTAGAACCAGGGGCCGTAGAAGGCCCGACGGGTCTCCTGGTACAACTGGTAGGTGGGCTCTGAGAAGTCCCGGCGGAACTCGTCCATGACCACCTGGATCTCGCGGTGCAGTTCCTCCTCGTCAAAACGGGGGGACATCATGGCAGCGGCCATGAAGTCCAGGCCCTCTCGCAGGAGACGGCTGGGCAGGGTGTAGTGGTATTCCACCTGTTCGGTGGAGGTGGACCCGTTGTAGATGATGCCCAGTTCCCGGAGCCGTTTCTTGAAGGCCAGTTGATCCGGATACCGGGCGTTGCCCTTGAAGAGCATGTGTTCGTACAGGTGAAAGAGGCCATTGGTGATGGAGTCCTCGTAGGTGCCCCCGGCGTGGAAGGAGGTGACGATGGTCACCAGGGGCACGATCCGGTTCTTCACGAGATACACCTGCAGGCCGTTGTCCAGGGTAAAGTGCTGGATCTCGGCGGCCTGGAGGCCGGTGCCGGCCAGAAGGAGGGCCAGCCATAGAGACCAACGCTTCATGGGGTGATCACTCCTCGGCTTGGGTCGGTTGAATTTTAAGGGTGAGGGGCCGGGCCTGCTGCACCTTTGCCCGCAGGTCGGCCAGGAGTTTCTCGGGGTCCTTGACGCCGTACTTCCGGGCGTTCTCACCGATGGTGCCCCAGATGGGGGTTCCACAGGAAATGGCCGGAATGCCGTGCTTGAAGAACACGGCCACGGTCTCCGGATACCGGAGGACCAGTTCCTCCACCGGGGTGTCCAGGGTGATTTCCGGGATGTCAGCCATGGGGTAGTGCCTCCTCCAGGATTTCCGCCACCCGGGCGGCCTCCTCCAGGTGGGGCATGTGGCCCGAGCGGTTCAGCCAGGTGACCCGGGCCCGGGGCAGGAGCCGGAGGGTTTCCTGTACCAGTGCCTCGGTGATCACCTGGTCGTATCGGCCCACCACCAGGTGAACGGGCTGCAGGATCCGGGGGGCCTGGGGCCTCAGGTCCACCTGACGCACCATCTCCAGATCCTTCAGCATGATGGGCGGTGTGGACAGGATCACCTGGCTCCGGTGTTCCACGCACCACCGGACCCACCGTTCCTGGTGGTAGATCCGGCGGCAGATCTCTTCTACCTCCTCGGGACGCACCTGTTTCCGGGGCTGGGCCGGAATCCGGAGGGCGGCAGAAAGGACCACCACCCTGGGGATTTCCGGCCGTTGGGCGGCCAGGCCCAGGGCCAGGAGACCCCCCATGGAGTGGCCCACCAGGAGGTCGGGGGCGCCCCCGAGTTCCTGGTCCAGCCAGGCGTTCATCAGGTGGAGGAAGGCTGGAAAGGTGTGTTCCGGAGGGGGAGGGCTCTGGCAGTGGCCCGGCAGGTCCAGGGCGTACACCCGGGCCCGGCGTCCCAGCCTCTGGAGGAAGTAGTGCCACACCTGGTGGCATCCGCCGGCGCCGTGGAGCAACACCACCCGGGGCCCCTGCTGGCCCGACCGGGCCGCGTACAGCCCTGCCATCTCAGATCTCCTCGGGCTCTTCTCCCAGGATCAACCGCTTGTGTTCCTTGTACATGCAGCGATCCTCCACATACTCCAGGCCGGCCTCCTCGGCCAGCCGACGGCTCTCCGGATGCTTGATGCCCTCCTGGAGCCACACGGCTTTGACATCGCCCACCTTCTTCTTGCGTTCCACCACCTGTCGCACGATCTCGGGGGTTTGCTCGGAGGGACGGAACACCTCCACCAGGTCAATGCGGACCTCCGGCGGGATGTCGGCGATGCTGGGGTACACCTTGCGTCCCAGGGTCTTTTCCATGGTGGGGTTGACCGGGATGATGTGGTAGCCGTGGGCCATGAGGTACTTGGGCACCTTCCGGGCGGGCTTCTGGGGGTTCTTGGAGAGCC
>CAZXAO010000061.1:2424-8566 GCA_964638465.1 uncultured bacterium
CCCACCACGGCGATGTTCTTGTACTTCAAAAGGATCTGCCGGATGCGCTCTTCCTCCGGACTCAGAGGTTTTCCCCGGGTTTCGCTCATGTTTTGCCTCCGGTGGTGAAAGGAGTTGATGGTCCGATAAATTTTAAAGGTTTAGCCCTTTAGTCGGGTTAAACCACCCTCTGCAGCTCGGTGCCCGGATAGTAGTGTTGCAGAATCTGGCGGTAGTCGTAGCCCTGCTGGGCCATCTTGACCATGCCCACCTGGCACATGCCCACGCCGTGGCCCCAGCCGGCGCCCCGCAGGATCCACTGGTCTCCCTGCCGGTCTACATAGAAGAGGGACGAGGGCAGATGGCTCGGCGAGAGCACGCGGCGGATCTCCAGTTCGGTAAAGACCCGAAGGGTGGCCTGGCTTCCCTGGATTTCCAGAAGGTAGATGCGGCCCGAGGCCCCCCGCTTGCGGGGCACCAGGGCCTGGATCTCACCCGGGTCCCGGCCGGTTTTCTTCTGGATGATCTCACGGAGTTCCTGGGCCGTGTAGCGGATTTCCCACCGGTACAGGGGATCCCCGATATAGGGGATCTCGTTGGGCTTCAGATTGCAGAAGGCCTCCGGACGGGCGTCAATGAAGGCCCGGGCCTTCTCCTCGGTGTCCAGGGGCGGGGCGAAGTCGGGGTCTGGCTCCAGGGTGTCCGGCTTGGCCACCAGGTAGGGCTGGGGCTGGCCTCCCCACACAAATTCCTTGGCCTCCAGGATGCCACCACAGGTCTTGGCAAACCGCGCATCCGCCACGGAACCCCGGTACACCAGCACCTCGCCCCGGGTGGCCTCCACCGCCTGGCGGGAGGAGTCCCGCACCTGCTGGAGCCCCCGGTACACCTGGCAGTGGTCGGTGTTGCAGAGGTCAAAGGGTTCGCCAAAGTGGTGTTTGCCCCGGGTGGCCAGCACCGTGGAGCGGGCGGCCACGGTCTGCGCCTTGAGCACCTCCATGGGGGCGTCGGGATGCATCTCCGAGGAGTTGACCACCATCAGGTAGTGCTCCAGGTCGGTTTCGTTGACCACCAGGAGGCCCAGGTCGTCGGCGTAGACCTCAAAGCGGCCGCCATAGGTTTCGTCCTCCCGGCGTTCCCAGTGAAAGCCCGCCCCATAGGGAATCTCGTGAAAGGTCACGACGCCGGCCGCCGGCGTGATCCGCAGAGGACCGGGGACCTCAAAGGGCGGCCGCCCCCCGGGCTCCACCCGGATCCGCCCGGACCGGACCAGGTGACGCCGGAGGTAGGCGTGGACCTCCCGGTCCAGCAGGGCCTGCCGGGCCTCCTGGGCCTCCTCTAAGGTCGTATGGGTCTGGCAGAGCCAGGCCTCTCGCATGTCCAGGTCGCCCAGCCGGGTGCCGGCCGTCATGGGCTCAAACCCTGGGGGCAGCTCGGGCGCACCGTAGGCCTCCACACATACCCGATAGGTGACCTGCCCTGGACTGAGCCAGCGGAGGACCAAAAGGTCGCCATCACTCCGATATTCCCCGCCCTCCCAGGAGAGCCGTAAAGGCCCCTCGGAGGAGAGGGTCACCGCGGGCTGCTCGCGAACAATGGAAATCCGGATCTGCATGGTTCCTCCTATGGTTCAGGGGGTTGGGGGAGTTCCTCCATCCAGACCTCGCCCGTGTCGGGCTCCACCTCCGGAGACTCCTGCAGGAGTTCTGCCGGCGCCGAGGGGGACGACCCATGTGCCCGGGCGTGGACCCAGGTGGCACCGACCGCCAGCCCGCTGAGAAGGAGTAGGAGCAAGGTAAACCCCGGGAGCCAGGAGGCCAGGGGTTCCACCAGGGCAAAGAGGGCGGTGAGCAGAACGAGCACCAGGGTGGCGATGCCCAGGGCCTGGTGCTGGTGAAACCAGGCCAGCAGGGTGAGATCCACAGGGGACACCCTCAGACCCGTCCCCAGGGCGAGCAGGGCCCAGAGGACAGAGACCAGGACGAGGAGCCGGGCGGCGGTGCGGTAGGTTTCGTACCGTCGGAAGGAGAAGAGATAGAGCAACAGGGCCGCCCCCAGGAATCCCAGGAGGAGGCTGGACCAGAGGTCGTGCCAGGGAAGGGTGCCGGGCATAGGGTTCCAATTATGGGGGGCCTTCCCCGGGCGGCGCAATGCGCCGCCCGGGGAAGGCCCGGCGGGATCAAAGGCCACAGTCGCCCGTCCCCCGGGAACCGATCCCTTTCCCGTCCGCTACCGAAGGATCACGAACTTTCCCCGGCAAAAGCCCCCGGGGGTGAGCAGCCGGTACAGGTATACGCCCGGGCCCGGGGCCCCCAGGCGCGGTGGGGTCCACCTGCTGAATCCGTCGGCTGTTACGGGTGGCTGTCCGATGCCGCGGGTTCCAGTCCAGAACCCCGCCCGGTGGGGCCTGAAAGTTTAGAAGGACCGAACGGGACCGGAGATGGGCGTTTGCCGTTCCCCCAGGTTCTTAAAAGATCTTGCCCGGGTTCATCAGACCCTTGGGATCAAACAGGGCCTTGATCTGCCGCTGCAGCTGGATCACGGGCCTGGATTGTTCCAGGGGCAGGAACGGTCGTTTGAGGAGGCCGATGCCGTGTTCGCCGGAAATGGTCCCCCCCAGGGCCACGGTGCCCTGGTACAGGAGGGTCAACGCCCGCTGAACCCGGTCCTCATCCTCGGGGCGGTACAGCAGGTTCACATGCAGGTTGCCGTCCCCGATGTGGCCGAAGGTGCACAGGGCGATCCCGGTTTCCTGTTCCACCCGGTACGCCATGTCCACGGCCTCCGGGATCCGGGTCCGGGGGAACACCAGGTCTTCGGATCGCACGATGGGGTACGACTCCTGGAGATCGGTGAGCACGCTGCGGCGGGCCCGCCAGAGGCGTTCCCGTTCGGCTTCGCTCTGGGCTGCGAGGATATCCAGGGCGCCGTTGCGCTCGAAGATCTCCGCCGCCTGTTCCACATCGGCCCACACCTCCTGCTCCTTATGGCCGTCCTGCTCAAAGATGAGGAGAGCGCCCGTGGCCGGAGGCAGGTTGGGCGGGGCCTTGTCGCGCACCACCTCCAGGGCCCGATGGTCCATGAGTTCCAGGGTGCGGGGCAGGATGCCGGCCCGCAGGACCTCGGTGACCGCCACCGAGGCGCTGCGGACATCGGCGAAGGGCACCAGCAGGGTCTCCAGATGGGCAGGCCTGGGCAGGAGCCGCAGGGTGATCTCCGTGATGAACCCCAGCGTGCCCTCGCTGCCCGTGATCAGGGACACGAGGTCATAGCCGGTGACCCACTTCTTGGTAGGACGGCCGAACCGGTGGACCGAGCCATCGGGCATCACCACTTCCAGTTCCAGCACATAGTGCTTGGTGACCCCGTACTTGAGGGCCCGGGGACCCCCGGCGTTCTCTGCCACATTGCCCCCAATGCTGCAGGACTCCAGGCTGGCCGGGTCCGGCGGGTAGAAAAGCCCTTCGGCCTCGGCGGCCCGGTGGACCTCCAGGGTGATCGCCCCGGGCTCCGTGACCAGCGTCAGGTCGCCGACCTCCACGCCTTTGATGTGGTTCATGCGGTCAAAGACCACCAGAACGCCGCCGTGGACCGCCAGGGCGCCGCCCGTGACCCCGGTGCCCGCCCCCCGGGGCACCAGGGGCACCTCGTGCTCGTAGGCCAGCCGGGCGATGGTGCTCACCTCCTGGGTGGATTCCGGATGCACCACCACATCGGGCAGGTACACTTCGGGGATTCCGGATTCGTCACGGGCATAAGCCTGCCGGTGCTCCTCGTCGGTGCGCACCCGACCTTCGCCCAGGGAACGCTCCAGTTGAAGGATCAGGGATTCCAGTGGGCTCATGGTGGCCTTTATTGTGAGGGGTGGGAGGCCGAGGGAAAAGGGGGAGCTCAAACGGAAAGGCGTTCGGCGGTCGCCGATCCCAGGCCCAGCCGGGCCCGGAGTTCCTCCAGAGGAATCACCTCCTGGACCTCCACCACCGGGGTCAGGCCCCGGATCTCCCGAACCACCCCCCGCACCAGGGTTCCCCGGGCATACGAGCCCTGGACCACCACCGAGATGTTCTCCCGCGTCTTGCCCGTGGCATAGCCCGGACTCTTCCGGGCGGGCTTTTCCACCAGGACCTCCACCGTGCGACCCACCAGGCGTTGGCGGCGTCGCAGGATGCCCCGGTTGACCTCCTCAATGAGTCGCCGCAAGCGGAGACCTTTGATCCGCTCGGGCACCTGATCCGGGAACCGGGCCGCAGGGGTGCCGGGACGGGGCGAATAGATGAACATGTAGGCGCCATCAAACTCCACGGCCCGCACCACCTCCAGGGTTTTTTCAAAGTCCTCTTCGGTTTCTCCGGGGAAGCCCACCATGATGTCGGTGGTGAGGGCGGCGTCGGGACCCAGGATTTCCCGAACCATGTGGGCTTTGGCCACGAACTCCTCCTGGGTGTACCCCCGGTTCATTCGTTGAAGCACCCGGGTGGACCCCGCCTGCAATGGCAGGTGGATCCAGGGGGTGATCCGCTGGCTCCGCTGGATCACCAGGAGCACCTTGGCGGTGATGTCCCGGGGGTGGGGCGAAGTGAACCGGATCCGCAGAAACCGGGTCTGGTGGTCCAGAAGACTCAGCAGTTCCGCAAAGTCCAGGGTTCCGTCAAAGTAGGTGTTGACATTCTGGCCCAGCAGGGTCACCTCCAGAACGCCCAGGGACTCCAGATATTGGGCTTCCCGAAGGATCTCCGGATGGGGGCGGGACACCTCCCGGCCGCGGACGCGGGGCACAATGCAGAAGGTGCAAAAGTGATCGCACCCCCGCATGATGGTCAGGAAGGCAAAGGGTTCACCGGGGTCCAGGGCCTGGCGTTCGGGAAAGGTGCCCAGGTTTTCACAGTACACCCGGCGCATCTCCTGGTGTCGGCCCTCCAGCAGGTCCGGAATGAGGGCCAGGCTCCCGGTGCCCACCACCCAGTCGGCACCGTGGTGCCGGAGTTCTTCGCCCATCCACTGGGCCATACACCCCATGGCCAGCACCCGACGGCCCTGCTTCTTCTGGGTGTGGATGAACTCCAGGGCCTTACGGTCGGCCCGCTCCCGCACGGTACAGGTGTTCACCAATACCACATCGGCCTCCTCGGGCCGGGGTGCCTCCTCAAACCCCCGGTCCAGGAGCAACTGCTTCACCAATCGGCTGTCGTACTCGTTCATCTGACAGCCGAAGGTACGAATGTAGAACCGTCGGGCTTTCATGGCCCTGTAAGCGTACGCTTTCTGACTGATCCGGTCAAGATGGATCGGATTGGATGAAGGGACCGATAGACCGGAAAACCCCACAGGATCAGACCGTTGGATCTTCGGGCCCGGAGCCCTCAGCCGGCCCCGGGAATCCAGGCCCGGTGCCCGTTGTTGCACGGACGTTCAGGCTGAAGGATGGGATGTGGGCCCGAAACCACGAAAAGAAGCAGGAGACTCAGGAGACTGCAGGCCCTCTGAGGGTAAGGTGCGGGCTCAGAAACCTTGGGCGGGGCCGCTGCTGGACGGTCCTGGGCCCGGGAGCAGAACAGACACTCCAGTCCTTTCCTGAGCCCCCTGCATCCCCTCCTGGAGGCCCGGAGCCTCCCGCCGCCGGAGGTCCGCCCCGGCGGGCACTGATCCCGCCGGGTCCACCCCCTCCCGGTGTATGGCCGCGGGTCTTCTGACCTCAGACTCTTCCCGGAGGACGATGGCCGGATATCGCCGGTGGCCACGGCGAGCCTATGGCCGTCCCTCATGTTCTTTCTGGGGCGCAAGGGAGCGGAGGAAGCGAGGCCGGCGAAGCCCTTTGCGATTTCAGGCGTTGCACCCGGTGGCCCGGGGATCCGGGTGGTCCAGGGCGTGCCCGTCTTCGGTGCCCACCTCCCGGGCGGCGATCAGCAGGGACTTGCCCTGAAAGTCCATCTGCTCGTCGTACACCGCCGGACTGTCCACCGTGCCACTGGCCACCGAGATCGTGTCCCCATCTCGGGCCCACTGGATGGCATCGCTGATCTGGGAGTATGTACCTCCTGTTCCTATCGTAAGGACCCTGGCCTCCGCCCAAGAGACCATCAGGAGCATTGCCCCTACCCCGATCCGGGTGTATGGTTTGAGGGACCACTTCATGTTGTACCTCCTTTGGGTGCTATCGCACCCA
>CAZXAO010000062.1:0-8526 GCA_964638465.1 uncultured bacterium
CCAGACTACCGCTCCCTGGGAAAAGATCCCCCGCACCTGATCCGGCAAGGCTTAGGTATGCCCTTTTGTTCCCTGGCTTCCCGAATTCGGACTCAGGTGATTTCATAGGGGCCCCTGCCTATCCCCGTTCTCCCGGCTGGTCCCGGTGAGACGATGATTCCGCAACCGATACTTGAGCATCTCGCCCGGGCATATACTTAAACGCCATGCTGGAGCGGAGCCGAACCTTTTACCTGGAAACCCTGGGGTGTCGGGCCAACCAGTACGACAGTGAGGTGCTGCGGCGGCACCTTCTGGGGTCGGGATACCGGGAAGTGGACCGGCCCGAGGAGGCAGAGGTCCTCATCGTCAACTCCTGTGTGGTCACCCACAAGGCCGAACGCGATGTCCGCAAACTCCTGAGCCGCGCACGCCGCCGGGGCCGGCCCGGTGCCGAGGTGATCCTCACCGGCTGCATGGTCCCCCTGCATCGCCAGGTGGAGGCTGACTTCCAGGGGAACCTTCAGGAGGTGCTCCGCCACCTGAACGCCCATCGGCCTCTCCCCGTGTTCCCGCAGCGTCGCGCCCGGGCCATCCTCAAGGTCCAGGACGGCTGCAGTTTCCAATGCAACTATTGCATCGTCCCCCGGGTGCGGGGACCCGCACGCTCACGGCCCCTGACCGAGGTCCTGAAGGAGGCCCGGGACCTGGTGGCCGCAGGCTTCCAGGAGATCGTGATCACCGGGATCCAGGTGGGCGGCTGGGGCCGGGGCCTGGGCTACAGCCTCGTGGACCTCTTCCGGGCGATCCTGCAGCTTTCCCCCACCCTGCGGATCCGCCTGTCCTCCCTTCTGCCCCACTACCTGACCCCGGAACTCCTGGACTTCTGGGCCTCCGAGCCGCGGATGGCCCGCCACTTCCATCTCCCCCTGCAGTCCGGATCCAGCCGGATCCTCCGGCTCATGCTGCGTCCCTATACCCTGGAACGCTACGAGCATCTGGTTCACGAGATCCACCGACGGATGCCCGAGGCCGCCATCGGCACGGACCTGATTGCGGGGTTCCCTGGCGAAACGGACCAGGACTTTGAGGAGACCTATCGGTTCGTGGAGGCCCTGCCCTTTGCCTATTTCCATGTGTTTGAGTTCTCGCCCCGGGAAGGCACCGAGGCGGCCCGGATGCCGGGAGCCGTGCCCGCAGCCGTACGAAAGGAACGCGTGCACCGGCTGATTCAATTGGGAGAGGTCAAACGGCGTGACTTCATGCTTCGCCAGCTGGGCCGCGAGGAGGAGGTGCTGGTGGAACAGCAACGGCCCGACGGCTCGGTCCGGGGCACCACGGGCAACTATCTCCGGGTGGTGATCCCGGAGCGCCTGCCCACCGGTCGGCTGGTCCGCGTGCGGCTTCTCCGGCTTCAGGGGAGGGAAATCCTGGCCGAACTCCTGTCGTCAACATAGGGACCCTGTAGCCAGCCCGCTCCAGATCCCACAATACAAGGGACGCCAGGCTCCAGAGATTTCGCCGTTTGTTGAAGGAACCCGGTTCGCCCAACCACGAAAACCTCCAGGGGCGGATGGCCTTCGGACAAGCCCCGAGCAGGGCCCGGGAGGGCGCTTGCCTGAACGACCCCCTGGCCCCCTTTCAACAACCGCTGGAACGAGAGGGACCCGGAAAGATTGCCCCTGGGCGATCGTGTCCCGATCCATGAGCCTTCGGGACCGGAGGGATTCCCTCCATCTGGCAGCCGGGTTCCAACGGGGCACGATCGGGCAAGAGAGGCGAGGATCTCCCGGGTTATCCTCCCCTCATGCTGAAGGATCTGCGGGGAATCGCAGATCCCCTCAGGGTACCAGGGCAAGGGACCTGGGGGCACCTCCCGTCGCCCCGTCCGGCGCAGGAAATGGAAAGAGGAAGTTGCATCCAGGAAGGAAAACTTGCAGGAACGGCTTCAACCGCGATGGGATAGAAAAGCGGTGCCGGGGCACCGCACTCCAAAATCTATGGAGTGCGGCGACTGGTCGCCGCTTTGATTGTGGGAAAGCGGTGCCGGGGTACCGCAGTCCAAAAAAGGTTGCCCTTGGGAGTCACCGGGTGGGGGGCCTTTTTCCTTTCCGGGGTCCCAGGGGATTTTCCCCGAAAATTCCCGGGGGTGGATCCGTAGGAGCGGTTTCAGCCGTGATGGCTTGCCTTCGGCCGGGGGTAGGAAAGCGGTGCGAGCGCACCGCACTCCAAAAGGGGGACCAATGTGGTGCCGGGGCACAGCAGCTCAGAGAATATGGAGTGCGGCGACTTGTCGCCGCTCTGGTTGTGGGAAACCGGTGCCAGGGCACCGCGCTCCATAGAGGGGAGAAGTTCCTGTGGAGTCAACGCAGAGTGTCGCTCCGGAAGGAGTCCCTACGGGAAAGGGGTACAGGCGGTTTGAGCCGCGGCATTCCCGCCGGGGGTGGAGAACTTTCCCTGAGCATCCCGATGGCCGAGCCCGGTGGGGGGTCCCTGAGCACCCCGATGGGGTTTTGCTTCTATGGGGGTCCCACGGCCGTGGGGAACGGCTTCCTCTCCCCGGAACCCTGTTCCCCCAGGATGGGCGGTATGCGAGGGAGAGGACACTCCCCTGCAGCACACCAATCTCTATCCCCCTGGACGGGGGAAGGGTGATGTCCCTATTCGGTAGAGGTTCTGATCACGAAACAATCCGGGGCAGGCGTCACGTTTCTGGAACAGGAGTTTCATGGCCCCGTTGCAATGGATTTTTCGCCAAAACATCACCCGGGGCGGGCACCAGGTCCCGCCCCGGGCGCAGGAGTCAGACCGCCGTCGTCACCCTGGAGACCGTTCCTTTCGTCAGCACCCGGGTGACTTCTGCAAGGACTTTTAGCGGATCGGCCGCTTTACGCATGACCTCGGCCACCCCGCGCGCTATGGCAAAGATCCTGGGCCAGTGGATGGGGCTCACCTCCTCCGCTTGAGTTGCGCGTTTTCGGTGCCCCTGTTTCCTTCCAGCCCCCCTTCCGGGATTCGGGGCCCGGGGCGATCGGAATCTTACGAGTCGTTTTCATCTCTAACTCCCTTTTGTCCCGCTCTTTACCCCGGAGGTCGGTTCTTTCCCTCCCATTTCAGGATCTCTGGCCGGGCCGCACCGAGGCCCGGGGTTTGTGGTCTCCACCGTCCAGGGTGATCCATCTAATTGAGCCCAAACCTCCTGGTTTCTCCAGGCCGCCGGGACTCTACCCGGCCAATGGCCGGAGCCTTTACCCCTGCCGGAGCTTTCCGTATCCTCTTGGCGGAGGTGAATCAGATGGAAATCCAGTGGTACTCGGTGCTCACCTGCCCGCACTGTGGTCACCAGGAGCGGCTACGGATGCCCGAGAACACCTGTGTGGCCCGCTATGTGTGTCCGGCGTGCGGTGCGGTGCTGACCCCCAAGCCCGGGGATTGCTGCGTATTCTGCTCCTACGGCAGCGTTCCCTGTCCGGCCGTACAGGAACGCCAGGCCTCCCACTGAGCGTCCATCCAAGGGGCACGCCAGGGTTCCTGTATGCTTATGCCATGGCGGTTTTCTTCCTGCTCCTCGTTCAGGCCGTTGAACTCTATCGTGTGACCTTCCGGTTTCAGCCCCCCATTCCAGCCCGTGAGGTCACCCTGGCGGGCACCTTCAACCAGTGGAATCCCCGGGCTCAACCGATGACCGACGAGGACGGGGACGGGGTGTTTGAAACCACCCTTCTGCTCCCGGCGGGAACCTATCAATACAAGTTTGTGGTCGATGGCACCCGATGGTTTGAGGATCCCCGGGCCACGGCCTTTACACCGGATGGCTTTGGCGGCCGTAATGCCCTGGTCCAGGTGGCTCCTGGCCTCTTTCCCCGGGTGGTCCTGGCCCGGGGGGACGGACACCTCCTTCGGGAACTCGTCCGATTTGACCCCCACCAGGCCTTCTATGTCAACGCCTTTGCACCGGGTTCCCTGAGGATCCTGGTGGAGACCGCGCCTGGTGATGTGGAACGGGCCTTTGTGGTGTTGCCCGGGGATACCCTTCCCCTCTCTCGGGATCCCCGGTCCGGACCCCGGGAGCGGTTTCTGGGCTGGATCCCCGAGGTGGAGCACTTCACCGTGGTCCTTCAGGATGGGGACACCCTCTGGCACCAGGAGGTTCGGCGGCCTGCCGAAGGATACCCGGAGTTCCGGGTTCCCTCCTGGGCCCGGGGCCGGGTGGCGTATCAGGTGTTTCCCGACCGGTTCCGCAACGGCAACCCGGCCAACGATCCCCCGGGGACCCGACCCTGGCACCCCGAGCCCCTGAGGCCCCCTGAGGGCTGGTTCGTGTTCTACGGCGGGGATCTCCAGGGTCTGAGGGACACCCTGGAGTATCTGCGGGATCTGGGCATCGGTGTCCTCTATCTGAACCCCATCTTCGCCTCCCCCTCCAACCACGGATACGACATCACCGATTACTTCCAGGTGAACCCCCGGCTGGGAACCCTGGCCGATTTTGACTCCCTCCTGGCCACGGCCCACCGGCTGGGCATTCGGGTTGTACTGGATGGCGTTTTCAATCACTGTTCCGACCAACACCCCTTTTTCCAGGATGTACGGCAACGGGGGCCTGCATCCCCCTACTACAACTGGTTCCGGATCAAACGCTGGCCCTTCCCGGAACGGTTTGACGAAACCCATCGGCCCATAGACTACTACGACTGCTGGTGGGGGTTCGGCAGTTTGCCCAAGTGGAACCACGAGAACCCCCGGGTCAGGGCGTACCTGCTCCAGGCGGCCGAATTCTGGACGCGCCGGGGCATAGACGGCTGGCGGCTGGATGTTCCCAACGAGGTACCCCATGCCTTCTGGAAAGTTTTTCGGCAGCGACTTCGGACCATCAACCCGGAACTTTACCTGGTGGGAGAGATCTGGTCCGTGGGGCCCGAGTGGCTGCAGGGCGACGAGTTTGATGCCCTGATGAACTATCCCCTGGCGGAGGCCATCCGGGCCTTTGCCCAGGGAGAACACCCTGCGGATGCGTTCCAGCGGGAAGTGGACGCCCTCTACCTCGCCTATCCCCCGGAGGTCCAGGCCGTGCTCTTCAACCTGCTGGACAGCCACGACACCCCCAGGATCCTCACCCAGCTGGGCGGCGATACGGCCCGGCTCCGGCTGGCCGTTACCCTCCAGATGACCCTGCCGGGTGTGCCGGTGGTCTACTACGGCGACGAGATGGGGCTGCCGGGCGAGAAGGACCCCGACTGCCGCCGGGTGTTCCCCTGGGATCCCCAGGAACAGCAACGGGGCGTGTACGAAATGTACCGCAGCCTGATCCACCTTCGGAACCAGAACCCCGCCCTGCGCCAGGGAGACCTACGGTGGATCCACGCCTCGGGCCCGGTGCTGGTGTTTGAACGCCGGGCGGCGGGCCAGCGGGCGGTGGTGGCCCTGAACAGCCGCACCAGGGCCGCCGCGGTGGCCCTTCCGGAACCTCTCCCGGGGACCCGGGTCTTTGGAACCGCCCGGGCGATGGGGGACTCCCTTCAGCTCCCCCCTCTCGGAACGGCCATCTGGCTCCAGCGGAGGCCATGAAACGACGCCTGAAGGTGGTGGTCCAGGGCGCCGTGCAGGGCGTGGGGTTCCGCCCCTTCGTTTATCGCCTGGCGACGGACCTGGGCCTCACCGGCCGCGTACGGAACACCAGCCGCGGGGTCTTCCTGGAAGTGGAGGGTCCGGAAGATCGCCTGGAGGCCTTTCTGAGTCGGCTCCGGACCGAAAAGCCCCCGGCAGCCGTAATCCTGAGCCTGGAGTATGCGTACCTGGACCCCCGGGGCTATCCGGACTTTCAGATCGTCCACAGCGAGGAGACAGGCCCCAAAACCGTCCTGATTCTTCCGGACATCGCCACCTGCCCGGATTGTCTGCGGGAACTCTTTGACCCCCAGGACCGCCGGTTTCGTTATCCCTTCATCAACTGCACCAATTGCGGTCCCCGGTTTACCATCCTCCTGGCCCTGCCCTACGACCGGCCCAACACCACCATGCGGATCTTCCCGATGTGCCCGACGTGCCAGAAGGAGTACGAAGACCCCCGGGACCGACGGTTCCATGCTCAACCCAACGCCTGCCCCGTGTGTGGGCCCCAGGTGATTTTGCGTTCACCTGAAGGGAGGGACCTCGCCCACGGTGATCAGGCTCTCCGGCAGACAGTTCAGGCTTTGAAGGATGGAAAAATCGTGGCCCTTAAGGGCCTGGGGGGCTACCAGCTGCTGGTGGACGCCCGCAACGAGGCTGCAGTCCGGGAACTCCGCCGAAGGAAACATCGGGAGGAAAAGCCCTTCGCCCTGATGTTCCCGTACCTGACCACGCTTCGGCGGTACGCTGAGGTCACAGAAGCCGAGGCCCGAACCCTCACCGGACCCGAGGCCCCCATTCTCTTGCTTCAACGACGCCCGAAGACCGATCTGGCTCCCTCGGTGGCCCCGGAGAACCCGTATCTTGGGGCCATGCTGCCCTATACGCCTCTGCACCACCTGCTTCTCCACGACTTCGGTTCCCCCCTGGTGTGCACTTCAGGCAACCTCAGCGACGAACCCATCGTGACGGATGACCAGGAGGCCATAAGGAAACTGGGCCCGCTCGCCGACCTGTTGCTGACCCACAACCGGCCCATTGCCCGGCACGCTGACGACTCCGTGCTCTTCCTGGAGGGGCCCATCCGCGTGATGGTCCGGCGGGCCCGCGGCTTTGCCCCCCTGCCCATCCTGCTTCGGGATCCCCTGCCCGATCTCCTGGCGTTGGGACCCCACCTGAAGAACACCATAGCCCTGTCCCGGGGCCATCGGGTGTTCTTGAGTCAGCACATCGGCGACCTGGACACCCTGGAGGCCCGCGAAACCCTCCAGAGGGTGGTTCAGGATTTCCTCCGTCTGTACGAACACCAGCCCGTGGCCGTGGTTTCCGACGCCCACCCGGACTATTTCACCACCCACGAGGCCCGGCGCATGGCCGAAGCCCGGGGCGTGCCCCATCTGCAGGTCTTTCACCACCATGCCCATGTGGCTGCGTGCATGGCAGAGAACGAACTGCCCAACGAACCCGTGCTGGGCCTCTCCTGGGACGGCACCGGCTACGGCACCGACGGCATCATCTGGGGCGGCGAGGTTCTGGTGGCCCGGTACACGGACTTCCAGAGGTTCGCCAGCCTGCGAACCTTCGTCCTTCCAGGAGGAGAGCAGGCCATCCGGGAACCCTGGCGTATCGCCCTGGCATTGCTCCACGCTGCATGGCCCGGGGATGAAACCCCCACACCGGAGCATCCCCGTTGGCCAGAGATCCGGAAACAGCGCCAGGTGCTCCGGATGCTCCAGCAGGTCCGGGCTCCCCGCACCTCCAGCTGTGGCCGGCTGTTTGACGGCCTTTCGGCCCTGCTCGGGCTCCGAACCCGGGCCTCCTACGAGGGCCAGGCCGCCATGACCCTGGAGTGGCACCTGGAGCCCGATTCCGCCCATTATCCTCTGGAGATCCAGTCCGACGAGCAGGGCGTCCTTCGCTGGGACTGGCGGCCAATGATCCGAGAAATCTGGCAGGAAATCCAACGGGGAGAGGCCCCCGGCCGAATCTCCGCCCGGTTCCACAATACCCTGGTTATCTGGGGGGTGGAAATGGCCCGACGGGCCGGCCTGGAACGCGTGGTGCTCTCCGGCGGGTGCTTCCAGAACCGGTACCTGCTGCGGGAACTCCGGCGACATCTCCAGGCAGAGGGATTCCGCGTGTATGTGCACCAGCAGGTGCCGCCCAACGACGGCGGCGTGGCTCTGGGCCAGATCGTGGTGGCCGGGTATCAACTGCAGGAAACGAACCCATCGGCCTGGTAACCTCCTTTTTTGCGAGGTTCCACCACTCCCTGACCGGGAGGGGCTCCGGCACGATGGGCCCTTGGTCCGACCGTTTTCAGGAGCGTATCGGGCAGGGCTCAAGGGCGACGAGCCCGGAAGGTGCCTTTTGCACGGCTGTAGCCGCTCCTACAGGACCCACCCCAGGGGATTTTCGGAGAAAATCCGGGGGAACCCCGTGGGGACCCCGGGGGAGGGAAAAGGACACCCCGCCCCACGACGCCGAGGGAGAACAACTTTGGAGTGCGGTGCCCTGGCACCGCTTTCCCGCCCCTGAACAGAGAAATCGCGGATGAGGCCGATCCTACAGGGATTGAGAAGGGGCTCGGGGTTGTCGAACGATCGCCCTGACCTTCCCTGGCCCCCCTGTAGGAGCCCCTTTAGGGGCGAAGAGCCACCCCACAGGATTTTCTCTTTGGACTGCGGTGCTCCAGCACCGCTTTCCTACAACCAAAGCGGCGGCAGGTCGCCGCCCTCCACATTCTAAGAAAGGACATTGCGGCTAACGCTGTCCCCTGCTGAAAACATCGCGGCTAAAGCCGCTCCTACACAGGGGAAATATAGGAGCCCCTTCAGGGGCGAAACACCACCCCAATGCGGTTTTCTCCGAAAACCGCATTGGGGACCCCGGAGACCACCCCAGGGGATTTTTGGAGAAAATCCCCTGGGGACCTTG
>CAZXAO010000063.1:0-6040 GCA_964638465.1 uncultured bacterium
ACGCATTGAGATCTTCACGCCCTTTCGGGAACCGGTGTGGTATAAGGAGATCCCCCGGGGGCAGGCCGGGGCCATCCCCGGACAGATGAATGTGGTGCAGTGGGACGGGCGAAACCTGAAGGGTGAGAAGGTGGCCAGTGGTGTGTACGATGTGTATATCACCTTTTACGGGGGTGGCCAGGCCCTGTACACCCGCTACCGAACCCTGGGGGTCGTGCGATGACCGGAACGCTCCTGACGCTCGCCCTGCTCCTCGGGGCCTGGGATGCAGGTACCCCAGGCGAGATCTTCACCTACGGTTTCGGTGCGCAGACCTTTGGTCTGGGCCGTGCATATACGGCCGCCGATGGCTCGGCCGAGAGCATCTACTATAACCCGGCGGCCGTGTGCTGGGCCCAACGGGGAGAATTCGTAGGCAGTTATAACAGCCCCAATTGGCTCCATAGTTACGGGGGAGTCTCTTTCCTGTACCCGACGGGCCCAAAAACGGGCTTTGGGTTCCTTCTGGTAGCGTTGAAACCCCAGGGAATCTCCGGTTATGACGAAAACGGCGAGTATACCCAGTGGATCCAGCCCCAGTTTCTGGGGGGACTGATCTCCTTTGCGCGGAAACTGAATCCCCGGTGGTCGGTGGGGGTCAACGGTAAGTTCTACTACGGGCAGATTGGCTCCTATGTGGGCTCCGGGGCCGGCCTGGACCTGGGCGTACTGGCTCGCTGGTCCCCGGTGTTTCAAACCGGGCTCAGCCTCCTCAATGTCATCCCTCCCAGTCCGAAGTTCACCACGGAACGGGAACCCTTCCCCCGGGTTCTCCGGGTAGGTTTCCAGTTCAAACCCTACACCAAGGTCCGCTTCCTGGGTGACCTGGTCAAATCCACAGCCCGATCCCTCCATTACCACCTGGGCGTGGAGCTCGTACCCCTGGACTTCTTCCGGATCCGCTTTGGCTACGACTACATGGACCTCTCGGCGGGGATCGGCGTGAAGGTCACCCGCGGGGGCCAGGAATTCCTGATAAACTACACCCTGTCCAATGCCCACCATTCGGCCATCCTCTACCCCTTCTCCCACCGGATCAGTGCCACCATCCGGTTTGCAGGCTACCGGGTGTGGGTCCACGCCGACCCCAGCAAGGTGTCCCTCACCCGGATGAGTCCCTCCCTCCTGACCTACATCTACCCCCATGTGAAAACCAAGGCGCCGGTGGACCACTGGGTGCTGGAGATCTACCGGAAGTCCGGGGAACTGACGCGGCGGCTCCAGGGGATCGGCACGCCGCCCCTCCGCCTGGCCTGGGACGGCCGGGATGAAACCGGCCGGTTGGTCCCCAGGGGCCGATACCTTTACAAACTCCAAGTGTGGGATGAAGCCGGGGACCTCTACGAGAGTTCCGGCTACCTCCTGGATGTCTCAGAAACCACCATCTTTTAGAAGCGTCTTCCTGGAATTCCATTGACGGAGCCCCGGCGGGCCTGCACAATAATCCCGTGAAACCCCTCCTGCGCATTCTCATGGTCTCCGACATTTACTACCCCTATCCGGGGGGGATCTCTGAGCATATCCACCACCTGACCCTGGAACTCCGCCGTCAGGGCCACGAGGTCCAGATCCTCACCGCCCGGTACCGGGAAAAGACCTTTGATTTTCAGGATCCGCCCTGGGTGATCCGGGTGGGTCGGGGCATCAAGATCCCCATCAACAAGTCCTTTTCCAAGATCACCTTCTCGCCGCGGATCACCCGGTGGGTCAAGAAGGTGCTGGAGGAGGGAGAATACCACATCGTGCATGCCCACTCTCCCTTGACGCCCACCCTGCCCATGCTCTCCATCCTTTATTCCCGGAGCGTGAACTTTGGCACCTTCCACGCCGCCCACGATTTCTCTCGCGGCTATGAACTCTTCAAGCCCATTCTCCTTCGGGTCTTTGAACGCCTGGACGGCCGGATCGCCGTCTCCGAAGTGGCCCGGGACTCCGTGGCCCGGCACTTTCCTGGCGAGTACCGGATCATCCCCAATGGCGTGGATGTCCATCGGTTCCACCCGGAAGGCCCCCGGCTGGCTCCCTACGCCCAAGGCCGCTGGCGGAACCTCCTGTTCGTGGGTCGCTTTGATCCCCGAAAGGGTCTGAAAACCCTGCTCAGGGCCCTGCCCCTGGTGGTGGCCCGGGTGCCCGAAGCCCGGCTCCTGGTGGTGGGGGGTGGTCCCCTGGAACCCTTTTACCGGTCCCAGGTGCCCAACGAGGTGGAAAACCGGGTGCTGTTCCTGGGGTTCCTCCCTCCCGAGGACCTGAGCAAGGCGTACCGGACTGCCGAGGTGTTCGTCTCGCCGGCCACCACCGGCGAGAGTTTTGGCATCGTGCTCCTGGAGGCCATGGCCTCAGGGGTACCGATCGTGGCGTCCGACATCCCGGGGTACCGACAGGTGATGGAGAACGGCCGGGAAGGACTCTTCGCCCGGCCCGATGACCCTGAAGACCTGGCTCGTAAGATCGTCTACCTCTTACAACACCCGGAAGAGGCCCGGCGGATGGGCCAGACCGGCCGCCAAAAGGCCGTGGAACGCTACGCCTGGGAAGTGGTGGCCCGCCAGGTGGAGGCCTATTACTACGAGGTGCTGGAAGAAAAGGGATGGCCCGGCTTTACCTCGTTGACGGCTACAATGTGATCTACGCCCGGAACCCCCGGCCAGAATCCCTGGAACGGGAACGAGCGATCCTCCTGGAGCAGGTGCGCCGGTGGCCCGGTCGGGTTCTTGTGGTCTTTGACGGCCAACAGGGCACCGGACTCCGGGGTGAACCCGGCGTGGTGTTCACCCGGGGCGAGAGCGCCGACGACTACATCCGCCGCTATGTGGCCCGATCGTCCCGCCCCCAGGAGATCGTGGTGGTCACCCGGGATCGGCCTCTCCAGAACGCCGTCAAACACTTCGGTGCCCGGGTGCTGGATCCCTCGGCGTTCCTCCGGGAACTCCATCACAGGACCCAATCCGGTTCCCGAGGGTTGCAGCGCAAAACCTCCCTCCGGCCCGACGAGGTCGCCCGCATCAACCGGGAACTCCTGGACCTCTGGGACCCGGATCAGTCGTAGCGAACCTGAAAATCCTGGAACTCGTGCGTCGGGGGCTCCTCCTGGACCTCCAGATGCACCACCCGGGCCATGGGTGGACCCTGGCGCATCAGGTCCACGAGTTGCTGCACCCGTTCCTCAGGCCCCTCCAGCACCGCTTCCACCCGCCCGTCAGGCAGGTTCCGGACGAACCCCACCACCCCCAGTTTCCTTGCCTGTTCCAGCGTAAACTGCCGAAAAAAGACACCCTGAACCCTTCCGGAGACCCATACATGCTTCCTTACCCAACTCATGGTCCTTCGTCCTCCTCTCCAAACACGAGGGCCTCAAACCGGTACACCCGGGTTTCCGGATCCAGAAAACAATCAGGGGGCAACCCCGCCTTCAGGCAGGTTTGCTGCAAAAAGGTTTCCCGATCCCAGTGCCACTCGGTGGCCACCTGGGGCAGGAGTAGACCCCGATGCCATCCCCGTTCCACCACCAGGCCGTGGCGGCCCACCTCAATGTCCTCCAGCGAACGCACGGGCTCCAGAGGAGAAAGGATGGAGATTTCGTAAGTGAGGTCGGGCAACTCCTCCGCCGTCACCGGGGGGAACCGGGGGTCCTGAAAGGCTGCACTAAGGGCAGCCTCCTGTACCATCACCTCTAAAGGGGCCTGGCGGAAGGTGCCGATGCATCCCCGGAGTTGACCGTTTTTCCGCTTGAGGGTCACGAAGACGCCGAAGGGGGCGTAGTCCAGAGAAGCGGTGACTTCCGGGGGCTCCAGCCCCCGGGCCGTGGCCTCCACCGTGGCCCGCGCCAGCCGGAGCAGACGCCGTTTTTCCTCCTCTGTTAACTGCGGCAGCCCCTCCATCCTCCCTTACCCTTCGTAGAAGGCCACAGCTGCATAGCCCACAAAGTACCCGTGCCGCTGGCCCAGGACATCCAGAGAATTGGTATAGGCCAGGACCTCGGCCTGATCGGCCCCCAGGAACTGGCTGGCCACCATGGCCAACACGATGGGCCAGGCGCCACAGGCCATCGCCCGCTCCTCCTGGACCTCCTGATAGAAGCGTCGGGGGTCAAAGGTCTCCAGCAGTTTCAGGGTATGCTGGTCCACAGCCCGGCCCTCCTCATAGGAATACCCGTGGTACAGGTCTGAGGAGGCGACCACCACGGCCCGTCCACCGGCCTCCGCCAGCACACGGGCCAGGGTTTCACCAGCGGTCACCAGTGCTTCGTACCGGGCGTCTCCCAGAACCACGGGCACCAGCCGGAACGCATTCCCCAACCGGTATTGCAACAGCGGCACGAGGACCTCCAGGGAGTGCTCCGGGCCGTGGTACTCCTCAGAGAGCACAAAGAACTCGGGCAGGGCGTCTACGAGGGCCTGGGTAAGAGCCCGATCAATGGGAACCTCTCCCAGGGGGGTCAACCAGGCGTCCCCGGGATAGAGCGCACCCCCGGAAAAGGGAAAGTAGTGGGTGGGTCCCAGCAGGACGATCACCTCGGTTTCTTCGGGGATGGCGGTCATGGCGGCCGCCTGGGGTAAACCAGCATACACATAGCCTGCGTGAGGAGATACCACCCCTTTTAAGGTGGCAAGGGGGGGCCGATGAGCCCGGGCAAAGAGGCTCCTCAGCAGAGCCTGCAACTCTGCGGGTTCTGCTGGATAGAAAGCTCCGGCGACCGCGGGTTGACGAACCTTCATGGCTCCCCCACTCCTTTGACCAAGGTTTTAAAGGATGTACCGCGACAAGTCCAGATCTTCCACGATCCCCTGGAGCCGCCGGTCCACATCCTCTGCATCAATGACCACTTCGATCACCCCTTCCTCCGGCAGGGAAAAGAGGAGGTCCTCCAGCAGCGTGCTCATCACCGTATGCAGACGGCGGGCTCCGATGTTCTCCGTGCGTTCGTTCACCTCGTGGGCATAGTGGGCGATGAGGCGGATGGCCTCAGGCGTAAAGGTGAGGCTCACGCCCTCGGCGGCCAGAAGGGCCTGGTACTGCTTGGTCAGAGCATTTTCGGGCTCCACCAGAATCCGCTGGAAGTCTTCCTCGGTGAGGGGATGGAGTTCCACCCGAATGGGGAACCGGCCCTGAAGTTCCGGGATCAGATCCTGGGGACTGGCCATGTGGAAGGCTCCGGCCCCGATGAACAGGATGTGATCGGTCCGCACGAGGCCATAGCGGGTGTGGACGGTGGTTCCCTCCACGATCGGCAACAGATCCCGCTGAACCCCCTCCCGCGATACATCCGGCCCGTGGCCCTCGCGGCGTGCGGCGATCTTGTCCAGTTCGTCAATGAACACGATCCCGGAGGTTTCGGCGCGCCGCAGGGCCTCCTGGATCACCTCGTCCAGATCAATGAGCTTCTGGGCCTCCTCTTCCTGGAAGGTTTTTAACGCTTCCTGCACCGTGAGTTTCCGCTTCTTCTGGACCTTGGGCAGCAAAAGGTCCAGGCCCGGGGGGAGGTTCACCTGAACCTCCCCGAGTCCGGCCTCGGCCAGCATATCCGCCAGCGGGTTCACGGTCTTCTCCACCTGAATCTCCACATACTGGTGGTCAAACTTGCCCTCTCGGAGCATCTGGCGCAGGTGTTCGGTGGTGCTGTCGGGCTCAGCAGAGGGGTCCCGGGGCACCAGATCCGGAAACAGCAGGCGGAGCAGACGATCCTCGGCCAGCCGACGGGCCTTATCGGCCACCTCGGCCTCGCGCTCCTGGCGCACCAGGTTGATAGCCACATGCACGAGATCGCGGATCATGCTTTCCACATCGCGACCCACATAACCCACCTCGGTGAATCGGGTGGCCTCCACCTTGACGAAGGGGGCGCGGGCCAGGGCAGCCAACCGCCGGGCAATCTCGGTTTTGCCCACACCTGTGGGACCGATCAGGAGGATGTTGTTGGGCTGAATCTCGTGCCTCAAGGGTTCCGGTGCGTGCAACCGACGCCAGCGGTTCCGCAGGGCAATGGCCACCGCCCGTTTGGCCT
>CAZXAO010000063.1:6050-8489 GCA_964638465.1 uncultured bacterium
GTCCAAGGCGGCGACGATCTCTCGCGGGGTCAGAAAATCGTCCTCGTGCTGTTTTGTGGGCTGGGGCATTCTGTCCGCCTCCTGGGCATATTTTAAAGAACGGGGGACGCCTGAGGCGTCCCCCGTTCCCGTAGAAAAGCCGAAGCGTCGGCTTACTTGGCGATCACCCGGAACTCCACCCGGCGGTTCATGTACCGGTGGTCCGGGGTGTCGTTGGCAATGGCGGGTTTCTCCTCACCGAAGGACACGGTGGTCAGTCGGGCGGGGTCAATCTTGTGGCGCTCCACCAGGTACTTTTTCACCTCTTCGGCCCGCTTCATCCCGAGCTTGCGGTTGTACTCTACCGGTCCCTCGTTGGAGGCGTAGCCCTGGATTTCCAGTTTCAGCTTGGGGTTCTGCTTCAGGATGCCCGCCACCACATCCAGCTCCGGATAGTACTCGCGCTTGATGCGGTACTGGTCAAAGTCAAAGTAGACGATGGGCAGCACCACACCGCCCACGGCCACGCGTTCCATCTTCTCCAGGGGCACGGTGAGGTCCGTGGTCTGATCCGCCGCCAGGTACACGGAGAAGACCTCCGAGCGATACCCCTTGGCGCTCACCTTCACCGTGTACACCCCGGCCTTGGCGTTCACCTTGAAGGTGCCGTCCGAACCCGTGACCACTGGCGAGATGTCTGCACCGGGGAAGGTCACCTGGGCCTTGGCCAGGGGCTTCTGGGTTTCCGCATCCAGGACCTTACCGGCAAACACCGCCTGACGGGCCGAGAACTTGTAGAGTTTCAGGGTTCGTTCGGTGGTCTGATTCGGCTTCACCATCACCCAAGTCTCCGTGGGCTGATAGCCCATGGCTCGCACCGTAACCTGGTACAGTCCCTCGTCCAGGTCGGTAACCATGAAGGCACCGTCGTCACCAGCCGTGTACATGCCCACACCTGCGATGGACACCTCGGCGCCGGCCACGGGCGTGTTGGTCTCGCCGTCCACCACGATGCCCTTCAGGTCACCCTTCTCGTAAGACTTAAAGAGGTGGCTGTAAGAAAGCCCCACATTTACCGTGTAATCGGGATCAAAGTTGGGGATAGAGCCCACGAAGGTGTACGGGAAATTGGCCGAACGGATGGGCCGGGGCAGCTGCAGGGCCGGAGACTTGTCCTTATCCAGATACACAGGTGCCCCCGCCCCGAGCACCACCTGGAACCCGGAGAAGGGCCCCAGCTTCAAGCCGAAACTCCCGTAGACGGGGCTCCAGCCGGCCTCCTTCTTGGCATACTGCTCGGTGTACACCTCCACCATGGGCTGCAGCCAGTCGTTCACCTGGTAGGCTACCGCCAGGCCGCCGTCCACGCTGTTAAAGTAGTCCGGGGAGAAGGGCATCTGATAGAGGTTGTGGAACCCGGCCTGCAGCCCCACGGTGAGCTTCGCCTTGGCATAGGTCAGGGCCACATCCAGCCCATAATCGTAGAACTGCGTGGTGAAATCACGGAACAGGCCGCCATAGAACCGCAGCGCACCGTTGGACAGGGTGTCGTGCACCGGATTGCCACTCGCATCAAACCGACGCTGTTCACCCGCGGGCAGGGTCATAAAGGGATAGAGGCCCAGGCTGAGATCCTTGGACACAGGGATCACATAGTCGGCGCGCACCATCAGATCGCCGGGGCCGTAGCTCGTCCAGTTGTGCAGGTCACGGGAGGGCAGGGACTGATCGTAGGAATCCCAGTACAGCGGGAAGTACACGCCAGCGGCAAACCGGGGCGTGAAGAAGTACTTCAGGCCCACGCGGAAATTCGCCGCATACTTTTTGTAGTTCCCCTGCGTCACCACCCCTGCATCGTAGACATCACCCGTGTGTTCCAGCGTACCCCAGGCTTTGCCATTGAGGATCTCAAGGGTGAGCATCCCCTTCTGGCCGGGCTGCACCTGATAGACATTGAGGAAGGTTTCCGCCTTCAGGGTCCCGAAGGTGAAAACCCCCAACACTGCTGCGAGCAGGAAAACCCTCTTCATACTCAACCTCCTTTGCGGTTCAATGGTACACAGACCACCCCTCGTTGTCAACACAGTCCACCTCCTGTTTGAGCCGCTATTTTAAAGCCTCCTGGGGACGGTTGTATACTTTCCCCCATGCAAACGGGTGAAGAACGGTACCTGCTGAACGGGGCCCAGGTGATCGCCCGGGCCGCTGTGGAGGCCGGGATCCGCTTCTTTGCGGGTTATCCCATCACCCCGGCCTCCTACATCTACCATGAGATGATCCGGCTTCTGGATCAGGTGGGGGGCGTGGCCGTGGGGGCCAGCGACGAGATCTCTGCCCTCTCATACTGCGTGGGTGCCTCCCTCCGGGGCCTGCCCGCCATGACCGCCACGGCAGCCCCCGGCTTCTCCCTGATGGTGGAAACCCTGAGTTACGCGGTGATGACGGAAACCCCCCTGCTCC
>CAZXAO010000064.1:0-8451 GCA_964638465.1 uncultured bacterium
CCCCACCCCCCGGAGATTCATCCGTACCCCCCGGTGAAACGGGATCTCTCGCTCCTGGTTCCGGAAACCGTGCGGTACCAGGAGATTGCCCGGCTGTTCCAGAGCACGCCCACACAATACCTGTGGCGTTTCTGGCCCATTGATCTGTACCAGGGCGATCCCCTCCCCCCCGGCACCCGGAGCATCACCCTGCGGCTGGTGTTCCGGAACCCCGAGGGGACCTTGCGTCAGGAAGCGGTCCAGGCGGATGTGGAGGCCCTGATCCAGGCCGTGGAGGCCCGGCAATGGAAAATCCGAGGCCTGTGAACCCCGGGGGACCACCACGGTCCCCCCTTGACCGGCTTCGGGAAAGGTTGCATAACTTAACCGAGCAGAATCGGGAACTCCGGGATCGGGTTCAGGAGTTAGAATCCCTGCTCCGGGATGTGCTGAGGGAAATGGCGGAAATGGAACGGAAACTTCGGGATCTTGCCTTGAAAAACGAGGTGGCCAGAGGATGAAGGAACATCCCGTAGATCTTTCCGGATTGCGTAGAACAAGCATCCGGATTAAGCTCACCCAGGCGGACGGTGGGGTCAAAGCCCAGGTGTGGAACCTGCTGACGGACTATTCGGAAGACGCCATGAACTTCATCGCCCAGGAGGTACAGGAAACGCTGGACCGGATCCGCGCCCTGCAGTCGTCCCTCTCCCAGGATCAGCTGTACTTTCTGGTGGCCCTGAATCTGGCGGGAAAACTCTACGAAAAACAACAGGAGATGGCGGAGATCTGGCTCCAACTCCAGGAACTGGACCGGATGCTGGAGGAGGAGCCCGACGAGGAGGCGGATTGATATGTCCCCCTGCGGTACTCGTGCGGTAACGGGGATAAGCCCGAGGCCAGCACCATCCATAAGGGAGCCCGACCGGGCGCCCACCTTGTGGCATGGGCCTGTCGGGCCTATCCCGGCGCGGTACCCGCGGGGGGGCCCTTTTGACCTCCAGGGTCAGGGAGGTGACGCTCTTTGGAAATCTTTGAAGGCAAGGTTGAACCTTCTTCCCCCCTGCTCTCTTCCCGGTTTTATCCGGAAACCTGGGAGGATTTCGTTGGCCAGGAGCACCTGGTGGGGCCCCAGGGGGCCGTCCGACGGCTCGTAGAAGCCGGACGCCTCCCTTCCATGCTCTTCTATGGTCCCCCGGGGACCGGGAAGACGGCCTTAGCCCGCTTGCTTTCCCTAAGGGTGGGCGGTCGTTTCTTCAGCCTGAACGCTTCCCTGGCCAAACCCTCCGACCTGAAACGCCTGCTCCAGCAGGCCGTCCGGGTGTTCCGGACCACAGGCCGGCCGGCCGTGGTGTTTGTGGACGAAATCCACCGGTTCAACCGACTGCACCAGGAGGTGCTCCTCGCCAGCACCGAGGCCGGACAGGTGGTGTTCATCGGGAGCACCGTGCTCAACCCCTACACCACCCTGTCCAAGGCCCTGCTCTCCCGGGTACTGGTCTTTGAGTTCCGCAGCCTGGAAGAGACCCATCTGGTGACCCTGTTGCAGCGGGCGCTCCAGCGCTTCTTCCCGGAACGCCGGATATCTCCCGAAGCCCTGCAGCGCATCGCCCGCCTGGCCAACGGCGACGCCCGACGGGCCCTGAACCTGCTGGACGCTGTTCTGGTGACCGTGCCGGAGGATCGGGAGGGCACCGTGGCCGATGTGGACCGACTGGTGTCCCGACGCCTGCTCCGCTTTGATCGGGCCGGCGATGACCACTACGACACCACTTCGGCCTGGATCAAATCCCTGCGGGGGTCCGACCCCGACGCCGCCATCTACTACACCCTCCGGCTTCTGGAGGGCGGCGAGGATCCCCGATTTCTGTTCCGCCGACTGCTCATCTTTGCAGCCGAGGACATCGGCCTGGCGGATCCCAGGGCGCTCCTGGTGGCCCAGGCCGGTGCCGCTGCCTTTGAACAGGTGGGCCGACCCGAGGGGGATCTTATCCTTACCGAGGTGGTCCTCTACCTGGCCACCGCGCCCAAGTCCAACACCGTCCTGCGCACCCTGAACGCTGCCCGACGGGCGGTTCAGGAGGAAACCTGGGCGGAAATCCCCCAGCACCTGCGGGATTCCCACTACGCTGGCGCCCGAAAACTGGGACGCGGCAAAGGCTACCTCTACCCCCACGACCATCCCGAGGCCGCGAAACACCAGACCTACCTGCCGAAGGCCCTCCAGCACCTGCGCTTCTTTGAACCCCGGGCCGTGGGGTATGAGGCACAACTGAGAACGCCAACCGAGGAGGTGGAAACATGACCATGGTGGTGATTCTGACCCTTGGGTTTCTTTTGGGTTTGGTGATCGGTGGTTTGATCGCCTTTTTCAGCGTCAAAATCAAAACCTCCAGAAAACTGGAAGAAGCCCAACAAAACTACGAACAAATCATCGCTGAGGCCAAACGAGAGGCCCACAAGATCAAGAAAAATGCCGAGCTCCGAACCAAGGAGCACTGGCTGGAAGAACGCCGGAAGTTTGACCGGGAAACCTCCTCGGTCAAACGGGAACTGGAAAAGGAAAAACGCCGCCTCAGCGAACGCGAAAGCCAGCTGGAACGCCGCTCGGAAAACCTTCAGCGGCGCGCCCGCGAACTGGACCAGCGGGAACGCCAGCTCCGGGAAAGGGAACAGTCCCTGGCCCAACGAGAGGAGGAACTCCATCGCCTGATCCAGGAGGAAACGGCCAAACTGGAATCCATCGCCCGGATGACCCAGGACCAGGCCCGGGAGGAACTGCTCCGGAAGGTGGAACGGGCCGCCAAACTGGAGGCCGCTCAACTGGCCTACAAGATCAAGGAAGAGGCCCGGGCCCAGGCCCAGCGGGAAGCCCGGGAGATCATCGCCACCGCCATCCAGCGGTGCGCCGCCAACCACACCGCGGAGAGTACGGTGACCGTGGTGCCCCTGCCGTCGGACGACATGAAGGGCCGCATCATCGGCCGCGAGGGCCGTAACATCCGGGCCTTTGAGCAACTCACCGGCGTGGAAGTCATCATTGACGACTCCCCGGAGGCTGTCACCCTCTCGTCCTTCAATCCCCGCCGCCGGGAGATCGCCCGTCTAGCCCTGGAACGCTTGATCCAGGACGGCCGGATCCACCCGGCCCGCATTGAAGAGGTGGTCAAAAAGGTGGAAGAGGAGTTTGACGAGTACGTACGACAACTGGGCGAGGAAACGGTCCTGGAACTCGGTCTTACGGGCATCCACCCCGAACTCCTGAAACTCATCGGCGAGATGAAGTTCCGTACCTCGTACGGCCAGAACCTGCTGCAGCACTCCAAGGAGGTGGCCCACCTGTCGGCCCTCATGGCCGCAGAACTGGGGCTCAATGTGGAGTACGCCAAACGCGCCGGCCTGCTCCACGATATCGGCAAGGTGGCCGGCGAGGAGTACGAGGGTCCCCACGCCCTGGTGGGTGCCCGGATCGCCAAACGCTACGGCGAGAACGACCTGGAGGCCAACGCCATCGCCGCCCACCACGAGGAGGAGGAACCCCGCTCGGCCATCGCCTTTGTGGTGGCCGCCGCCGACGCCATCTCGGGCTCCCGACCCGGCGCCCGCCGCGAGTCCCTGGAGGCCTACATCAAACGCATCAGCCGGCTGGAGGAGATCGCCCGCTCCTACAACGGCGTCGCCAAGGCCTACGCCATCCAGGCCGGCCGCGAGATCCGCATCCTGGTGAGCGCCAACCGCGTGTCCGACGAAGAAGCCCGCCAACTGGCCGAAGAGATCGCCCGCAAGATTGAAGTGGAACTGGAGTACCCGGGTCAGATCAAGATCACCGTGATCCGGGAGACCCGCGTCGTGGAGTATGCCCGGTGACCTCCATTCGGATCCTGTTCATCGCCGACATCGTGGGCAAGCCGGGACGCCGGGCCGTACGGGAACTCCTGCCCGGCCTCCGTAGCGAACTGGGCGTGGACTTCGTGATCGCCAACGGAGAGAACGCCGCCGGTGGCGCCGGCCTCACCGAGGACATCGCCAAGGAACTCCTGAACTACGGCATCCATGTGATCACCTCGGGCAACCATATCTGGGACAAGAAAGACGCTCTGAAGTTCATTGACCGGTATCCGATGGTGCTCCGCCCCGTGAACTTTCACGCCTCCAACCCCGGCCGCGGCTGGGGCGTGTTCACCACTGAGGGAGGCCACACCGTGGCCGTGATCAACGCCATCGGCCGCCTGTTCACCGGCACCTACGATTCCCCCTACGATGCCGTGGACCGGGTGCTGGACCAGCTGGACGAGGTCCCCCTGCGCATCCTGGACTTCCACGCCGAAACCACCGCCGAAAAACAGGTGGCCGGCCACTACTTTGACGGACGCCTCACCGCCGTCATCGGGACCCACACCCATGTGCAAACCTCGGACAACTGGATCCTGCCCGGCGGCACCGCCTACATCACGGATGCCGGCATGACCGGCGGCCTGGACTCCGTCATCGGGGTCAAGAAGGAACAGGCCATCCAGCGGGTGGTGCGCGGCCTGCCCATCCGGTACGAACCTTCCAACCGAAGGATCGGCCTGGAGGGCGTGTTCCTGGTGGCTGAGGTGGAAACCGGTAGGGCGCTGGAGATCCAGAGAATCCGACGCCTGCTGACCTGAACCGTGGTCCCCCAGCGGCGGCGCCCCAAACCGCAGAACCCCCTGGCGATGCCCGTGCAGTACCTCAAGGGGGTGGGCCCCCGGCGGGCCCGCCTGCTCCATCGGCTGGGCATCCGCACGGTGCGGGACCTCCTGTACTTTCCCCCACGCCGCTACCTGGACCGCCGCCAGATCCTGCCCATCCGCCGGCTCCGCCCGGGCCAGGAGGCCACGGTCCGCGGCCGTATCGTCAATGTGGTCCGGCGAACCCTCCGGAACCGCCAGATCCTGGTGCTGGTGCTGAGCGACGGTCAGGACCTCCTGGAGGTGGTGTTCTTCCAGAGTCCCTGGCTCCAGGGGGTGTTTCGGCTGGGCCAGGAAATGATCGCCAGCGGCAAGGTGTATCGCCGCCGGTCCCTGCCCGTGATGTACCACCCGGAATGGGAGGTCCGGGAAACCCCCTCGGGTCCCCTGCGGACAGCCGGCCGCATTCTCCCCCTGTATCCGGCCACCGAGGGCCTGAAGCCCTCGGGCCTGGAACGCCTGATCCGCACCGCCTACCAGGTGGCCGAACCCTATCTCGTGGATCTGATCCCCGAAGACCTGCGGCGAAAACGCACCCTGCTGTCCCGCCGCCAGGCGATCCGGTGGCTCCACTTCCCCGAGACCCTGCAGCAGGCGGAACGCGCGCGCCGCACCCTGAGCTACGAGGAGTTCTTCGTGTCCCAGGCCCGACTCCGCTTCCTGCGGCTCCGCCAGGAGAACGAGGGCATCGCCCTGGAACCCGGTCCGCTGAGCCAGCAGTTTCTGGAACGCCTCCCCTTCCAGCTCACCCGCGCCCAGCAACGGGTTCTCCAGGAGATCCAGGCCGATCTCGCCCGCAGGAGCCCCATGCACCGCCTGCTCCAGGGGGATGTGGGCTCAGGCAAGACCGTGGTGGCCGTCTACAGCCTGCTGGTGGCCGTGGACTCGGGGTACCAGGCCGCCCTGATGGCCCCCACCGAAATCCTGGCCGAACAACACTACCTGGTGCTCTGGGAGTACCTGCGGCCCCTGGGGCTGGAACCCCTGCTCCTCATCGGCCGTCAGAGTGCCCGGGAACGCCTGCTCACCCTTCAGAAACTGGAACAGGGCACCGGCAAGATCGTGGTAGGCACCCACGCTCTGATCCAGGGGAGCGTTACCTTCCGGAACCTGGCCCTGGCCGTCGTGGACGAACAGCATCGCTTCGGCGTGGCCCAGCGCATGGAACTGGTCAAAAAGGGCGTAAAGATCCCCCACCTCCTGGTGATGACGGCCACCCCCATTCCCCGAACGCTGGCCATCACAGCCTACGGCCACATGGATGTCTCCTACCTGGACGAAAAGCCTCCGGGCCGCAAAGAGGTCTACACCGAGTGGCGACGAGAACGGGAACGGGAGGCCGTGTATCAGCGTCTCTTCCAGGAGGTTCTGCAGGGCCATCAGGCCTATGTCATCGCCCCCCTGATTGAGCCTTCGGAGGAGGTGCCCCTCCGGTCGGCCACAGAGCTCTATCAGGAACTGAAGCGGAAGGCTCCCGCTGGCCTGCGACTGGGCTTGATCCACGGCCGCATGCCCCGGGACGAGCGACGAAACCTCATGCAGCAGTTTCGCCAGCGAGCCTTTGACCTGCTGGTGGCCACCACCGTGATTGAGGTGGGCATTGATGTACCCACGGCCAACTGGATGGTGATTGAGGACGCCCAGCGGTTCGGCCTGGCCCAGCTGCATCAACTGCGGGGTCGCATCGGCCGCGGCGGCGAACAGGCCTACTGCATCCTGCTCACACCGGACCAGGTCAGCCAGGAGGCTGCAGCCCGCCTGCGGATCATGACCCGCACCACCGACGGCTTCCGGATCGCCGAGATGGACCTCCGACTGCGCGGCCCCGGCGAACTCTTGGGCACCCGACAACACGGACCGGCGGAGTTCCGGGTGGGCGACCTGCTCCGGGACGCCGCCCTCATCCAGAAGGTGCAGCGGGATGTGCAGGAATTATTCCAGAAGGACCCCTACCTGACCCGTCCGGAACACCGGCCCCTGGCCGAATACCTGCTTCGGGAAGAGGAGGAAGAACCACCCTACTATGTCGGGTGAGCCCCTTTTCTTGACTCCCCTGGAGGAGCATTGGAAAATCAGCACGCCATGACCAGGAAAATCCCCCGTCGTTCCACGCCCACCGTGTGGGTGGGGCCGGTGCCCATTGGCGGCCAGCACCCCATCGTGGTGCAGTCCATGACCAACACTCCCACGGCCGACGCCCGGTCCACCGCCGAACAAGCCATAGCGCTCTACCGGGCGGGCAGCGAGATCGTTCGCATCACGGTGAACACCCGGGAAGCCGCCCGGGCCGTGCCCGAGATTGTGGAGCGCATCCACGACGCCGGCTACGAGATCCCCCTGGTGGGCGACTTCCACTTCAACGGCCACAAATTGCTCCGGGAGTTCCCGAAGACCGCCGAACTCCTGGCCAAGTACCGGATTAACCCGGGCACCGTGGGCCGCGGACGCCACCAGAACGAAAACTTCCAGGTGATGGTGGAGATCGCCCGGGACTTGGGCAAGCCGGTGCGGATCGGTACCAACTGGGGCTCCCTGGATCCCTATCTCCTTACGGAGATGATGAACCGCAACGCCCGCCGGAAACGGCCCAAAAGCGCCGAGGAGGTGCTGGTGGAGGCCCTGGTGGAGTCTGCCGTCCGTTCGGCCGAACTGGCCGAAGAACTGGGCCTGCCCCACGACCGGATCGTGCTCTCGGCCAAGGTTTCCCGGGTTCCCCTCCTGATCCAGGCCTACGAGATGCTGGCCCGGCGAACCGACTATCCCCTGCACCTGGGCCTGACCGAGGCGGGCATGGGCACCCGCGGCATCGTGGCCTCCGCCCTGGGCATCGGCCTTCTCCTGGCCCGGGGCATCGGCGACACCATCCGGGTCTCCCTGACCCCCCGACCCGAGGAACCCCGGACCCGTGAGGTGGAGGTGGCCCAGGAGATCCTCCAGGCCCTGGAACTTCGCCAGTTCTTTCCCCAGGTGACCAGTTGCCCGGGCTGTGGCCGCACCAGCTCCACTTTCTTCCAGGAACTCGCCCAGGAGGTGGACCAGTTCCTGAAGGCCCGTCTGCCCGAATGGCGACGGAAGTACCCCGGGGTGGAAACCCTGAAGGTGGCCGTGATGGGGTGCGTGGTCAACGGTCCCGGGGAATCCCGTCACGCCGACATCGGCATCTCCCTGCCCGGCACCGGGGAGGCTCCCCGGGCCCCGGTGTACATTGAGGGCAAACTCCACACCACCCTGGAGGGGGAGCACATCGCCGAGGAGTTCAAACGCCTGCTGGAAGAATACATCCAGCGCCGCTTCGGCCAGAACGAGAAAACCTAAGGTTCAGTATCCGACACCCCCAGCCATCCCGGGGAAATACCGGAACCCGTGGAGCAGACGGACGAAGGCGAAGCCGGCGTCGTGGAGGAGCTGTTCCAGTTCAAACCAGGGGCCCTGGAACAGGTGCCCGGGACACCGGCAATCGCTACTGCCAAAGCCCGCCAGGGCCACCGGGAACCGACGGCCCAGGAGGCGCGCCAGATCGCACTCCACGGGCTCCCGGGAGGGCACCAGATAGATGCGCCGGGGCGGCACCTGCCGCAGGAGCTGGTCCACATGCCAGCGCACCTTGCCCTCCCCCCGGGCGACGCGCAGGTGTCGGGTGATCCGGCCGAAGCCTGCGGGCCCCAGCGCCGAGCCCACATAGAGCAGGGGACTCTGGAGCCAGGCCTCCCGGGGACGGCTCACGAAGACCTCACCGGGGAACTCAAAGTACAGGACA